>JAYSPO010000720.1:0-1796 GCA_043722015.1 Candidatus Kuenenia sp.
CGGCATCATCATGGTCAACCGCGATGAAGCTGCGAAGTGGGGCAAGCTTCGCAGCAAATCCGCTGAAGATCTGACCAAAGGAAGATCCGAAGCTGTCTCAGAAGAATACCGCAGGAGTGTTGAAACCTACTTCCGCGTTCTGGCCGAACGTGCGAAGAAAAAGTAGCCGTCTCAGTCCGCCGAGACGAGCCTCCTGGTGGCAGCGCAACGATACCGAAACAGGATGATTCGTCTCAAGGATGTGTTGCGGCGATTTGATCGGTTGGAATAGGTTTTGGCCGATGATGTTTATTCCCGGAAGGCTCATCTCGACGGAGCGAGATGGCTACATTGGAAACACGAGAACAACAGCAATTTCATGAAACCAACAATCCTTTCTATTGTGCCAGCACTCCTGTTATCGATCGTTGGCAGCACCATTCTGTACGCGCAGGAACCCACCGACACTGCAGCAACTCCGTCCGTCTTCCAGAAAGACCAGACAGACATCGCGATCGACAAAGCCATCGCCTATCTTATCACCAAACAGCGGGCCGACGGAGCGATCATCGACAAGGGCATCGACACAACTATGACGGCGCTGTCCATTATGGCGATGGCCAGCGTCGGAGTTCAGCCGGCAGACGTCAGTCCGGAAGGCCAGGCCATGCAGAAGGCGTTGGCGTTTGTACTGAAAGAAGATCGCATCGACGACAAAGGTTACTTCGGCAACAAGGACGGTTCTCGCATGTACGGGCACGGGATTATCACACTGATGCTCACCGAGATGCTGGGGATGGGAGCCACTGCGGAGCAGGATCAGTTGATCCATGATCGCTGTCAGAAAGCCATCGACCTGATCCTGAGTTCTCAGAAGGAAAAAAAAGCAACGCACTATCGAGGCGGTTGGCGCTATAATCCCAATTCGAATGACTCCGACCTGTCTGCCACGGTCTGGCAGTTGATGGCATTGCGGTCGGCAAAGAACGACGGGCTTCAGGTGCCGGGCAGCGCGATTCGGGATGCGGTGGAGTACCTCAAGCGATCGTATGCATCACCGCTGGATGAGAATGGCCTGCCCGACAAGAAAGCCAGTGGCTTCAGTTACGAACCTCATCAGAACAATCCCACATTCACGATGACCGCTGCCGGACTTCTGGCCATGCAGGTCTGCGGCGAATATGAATCCCCGCTCGTCGTTGGAGCCTCCGACTGGCTGCTGGCTCATCCTCCAAAATGGAACGAACGTTTTTGCATGTACGGGACATATTATTATGCTCAAGGTATGTACCAGCGCGGTGGCGAGCACGCGAAAACCGCTCAACAGCTGGTTCAGGAAATGCTCCTTGAAAAACAGTCCGCTGACGGGTCCTGGCTCGCCGAAAACGGCGAAGAACGAAATCATGGAGCCGTCTATTCGACGACGATGTCGGTGCTGAGTCTTTCTGTGAAGTACCACTATCTGCCGATCTATCAGAAGTAGAGATCGGAAAGCCCATTGTGAGTGGTCTGATGATCAAATCGTTGAACCCAAAGCCGCAGGCGCCGGCCTCGGCAAACGGTATTGCCAGTGCCAGCCGTGTGCCGGAAGAACTCGCCCACGCCTTTGCCCTGCGGCTAAACGAGAGGCCATGAACGGCCCCAAACCCAAATAAAGGCAAACCCAAATAAAGGGTCAGGTCTCAATTAAAAGAGACCTGACCCTTTATTGTTCACACCGGCCTGCTCTGCTCGCGATGTTGCGGTCTCAAACTTCTGTTTCCACTGCTCGCGCGACCGACCCCGGTCTGCCGAAAGCTGCCGCTCCTGTTCGAGCT
>JAYSPO010000721.1:0-5653 GCA_043722015.1 Candidatus Kuenenia sp.
AACTCTTTCCATTCGGATTCTGAAGGATTGTCGCCCATCGCCTTGTATCGATCCACTGTTGCCTGCAATACCTTTATGGCTCCGGCACTGTCAAAAGTCCCATTCCCGTTCGAGCTGCCCGACAAGCCCGGAATGCCATTCTGCCACACGTACCAGCCGCCCGCCGCGACCAACATGATTGCCACCAGAATCCCGATTGTTGCCGGATTTATTTCGAATGAACTTCCGGAACTCTTCGAAGAAGGCCGAGACGCCGAGGCTGCCGCCATTGCTGCCGACGTCAGGCGCGCAGCTGCGGCACGCGATGACTCCTGCGACGCCGGTGCTGAGTATGCCGCAGTCATGGAATTCTGAGGACTCATGGTCGGCGGCGTTGCCTGTACGGGATTATTCATGGACGGCCCGGCGGATGCTGTCGAGGACGACGCTGCAAAGGACTGTGCGGCGATAATTGAGCGTGCCGGCGGACTTTCATCGCTGAACACGTCGTCAAAGATTTCATCCAGCAGTTCTTCTTCTCCCTTGGCATTTTTGCGACGTTTGGGGCGCGGATTCGTGCCTCTGGATTTTGGCGGTACGGTTTCAGGCTTTTGCGGTTGAACGACAGCCGGTTCGACGGACGGTGCAGACTGCGGCTCATCTGCGGTTGGCTGCAGTGCCTGCTCAGCCGTCGGTGCCACCGGCACACTGGTCGCAGCTGCAAGTGTTGCCGATGCCACGTCACCAAAACGTTTCTGAGTTGTCGCGGACATAACTGCCGGATCAACCACAATTGCTCTTCCAACTGCCACAGCTCGCATCACGCGTGGCAGACAATCCACCGTCTTCCAGAGACCACGTTCTCCGCACCGCACACGATCACGCGCATCAAGTGCCCCGGATTCTCCCAGCTCGATGACCTCATGAAACGACATCGGGCCCAGAACCTGCCCCAGCGATTCGCAGAACCATTCCTCCCCAGGTTGGTCGCTGGCCGGTTGCTGCTGAGCCGGAACGCGAGGTGACGAAACGGGTGCGACAGAATCTGCCTCGCTCAGCCCGGGACTTTGCTTCAATGATCCAGGAACAGGCTCCCTCGATACCGGTGACGCATCCTGAGCCAATTCCGGGGCATAGGCCCCGCGACGAGTTGTCGGTCCGGAATCTTCGAATTCAAACGCCAGTTCAGAAAGATCCCCGATCTCCTCCGTCGTCTCCCCAGGGCGGTCGCCCGCGCCTGCGAAAAGAGACGGTTTCACTGCCGCCACCGTCGTCCAGACGTCGTCGGTTTCGCTGCGCACCAGATCCGCGTCGCCCAACGTGCCCTCTTCGAACAATTCGCGAAGCTGTTCAACCGTGACCGGACCGAACTCTTCCATCAACATCTGGTAATACCATCGCGACGACATTGTTGCTCCCAACTCCTATGAATTGAAACTCTGAGCACATTCATAATCAGTGTTTAATACGTCGTGCGGAGGAATAACATCCGCCTGAGCATGATAACGGGCTTTCCGCTCATCACAAATTGAAACCACAAAGTTGTATGCCAGTTCGCTGGGACCGGGCGGGGTCTTTCGCAATAATAGAGCAGCGTTTTCGCATTCCGCCTGGCCTTGACCGTATTCCATCCTTCTCAGGAGTTTCACGCCATGACACGTCCGACCGATGCATCTGTTCCCGTAATTGCCGACAGATCTGCAACAAACCCACCCGGTATCAATCTCGCTCGCCGATCCTTTCTGGCCACTGCCGCCGCGACACTCACTGCCGCAAAACTGCTGCGTGGCGACGAGTTTGACGACGATGCCGCGCCTGTGCGTTATCCCGATCCTCGCCTGATCTCGCTCGATGAACGCTTCGATAAACTCAAACTCGGCAACACGCCGATCCAGCGGATTTATCACAGCAAAGACACCCTGTGGACGGAAGGCCCGGCATGGAACGGCGTCGGTCGGTATCTCATCTGGAGCGACATTCCAAACAACATTCAACAGCGCTGGCTGGAAGACGACGGGCATGTGAGCACCATGCGACACCCCGCGAACAACAGCAACGGCAACACTTTTGACCTGCAGGGACGCCAGATTTCATTCGAACATCTGACGCGCAGTGTGGCACGCTACGACTACGACGGCACGCGGACCGTGCTTGCTGATTCGTTTGAAGGCAAGTCGCTGAATGCTCCGAACGATGGCGTAGTGCATCCGAACGGAGACATCTGGTTCACTGATCCCGGTTACGGTGCGTTGATGGACTACGAAGGGGAATTGTCGAAAACCGGTTCGCCGCAGCCAAATCAGAAAGAAGCAATTTATCGGATCGAAGCCAGCACAGGAAAACTCTTCAAAGTCGCCGATGAACTGTATAAGCCAAACGGACTTTGCTTTTCGCCCGACTACAAGAAGATCTATGCCGCCGACACGGGATGGTCGCACTACAAAGAAGCGTCGAAGTACATTCAGGTCTGGGACGTCGTCGATGCAAAAAAACTGACCGGTGGCCGTGAGTTCGCATCCATGAATCTGGAAATCACAGATTTGATGAAGTCCGGTTTCGCGAAGGTGATGAAGTCCGGTTTCGCGGACGGTATCCGTTGCGACGTCCACGGCAACATCTGGGCCAGTGCGGGCTGGGTCGGTGAAGGTTACGACGGTGTCCACATTTTCGCCGCCGAAGACGGGGCTCGGATCGGTCAGATTCATCTGCCTGAAATCTGCAGCAACGTGTGCTTTGGCGGGACAAAACGCAATCGCCTGTTTATGACAGCCAGCACTTCCGTCTATGCCGTCTACGTGAACTGCAAGGGTGCACATCACTGTTGAAGCCGTAAACAGGCGCGTCACGATCGTCATGCCAGGTCAGCTTTGGCTGGTCGTCCAGGTTTGCCTGACCTGGCTGACGAGAGAATCTGAACTATCGGATTACCGAAACTGCGCAGCGAAGCAACTTACAACTCCGGTATCCGATGATGCGTGATAAGTTTCAGGCAATCGCGGTTTGAGCTGTGGTGTCACAGATGTCTGCCGTTCATCAAACTCCGGATACAAAGGAACCTTCCCATGAGCAGACGATTCTGCAGTCTTATGCTGTGCGGACTGACCGGTCTGACGGCTGGCTTATCTACAAATGCCCATGGTAGCGACTGTCGGACCATCCACACTGTCAGTATGGCCATGCCGATTTATGGTGGCTTTGCCGTGGCCCCACAAGTGAAGCACCCGATGATGCATGATGGGGGCATGAGCGACTCCGACCCGCATCACCGCATGATGGGTGAACCATTCGGAGCGGGATCCTATGGCGGTGGCCAGCTGGACATCGTGCCGCCCGGCACCCTTGGGCAGACTTATACGCGGGTTTCGCACGCGATCCCGCTCGACAAGCATCCGCGGACCGGGATGCTGGCCGTCAAGGACAATGGCAAAGTCCCGTATCTCACCGTCGGCATCATGGGCGGCGTCAAGATGAAGAACGGAATCTGGCTGTTCGAATCTACTCGCCCGCTTGATCCAGGTGCCTGTCAGATCGTCCGCGTTGAAGCTCGCGAAACACCGCAGGATGTTGAGCCTTACGCCACCCGTTTCGTGCGACTAATCCCGGGCCGCATTGTGTATCTGGAGTTTTGATCCTCTGCGCATCATCAGAGGATATTTGAACCGGGTGCTCTCACTCAATGAATGTGTGCATTCTACTCCTGAATGCGACTCGCGCGATCCTGATCGTACCCCGCGATCGGGATCGCTTTTTCTGCATACGAACGTCTTGCTTTTCACGCAGCCGGATTCGTCAGAATTCGGGCCACAACGAGCCCGCAGACATTCAACAGAGCCCTCAGGAACTCCGCGACGTGATTCAGAACAGCGCTCTCGATAAGAAAATTCATAGCCGTCTGGTCGCTTCCAGCGGCTTCCTGGTCGCCTGAGACATTCACTCAAGTTGCTATCGCAAAAAATTTCGCGTCCTTCACCCAAACCAAATTCCAACCACGCGACTTTTGTCGCACGTGTCGATGATGGGCCTGGAGAACGACCGGGGCCTGGGGCGAACTGCTGAAGGCGTGCGTTTGCGTAAATCGCATCATTCGCGATCCTTGTCATGGGATGAAAACTCTGTCATCCTGCGTGTGCGTCGCTGACGGTCCATGACCGGAGCCGCACGTTTCGCGTCAGACCAGCGCAGTGAACGCTGCCCGGCAGACGAACAGGTTGGTCGAAGCAACGGGGGAACGAGTAGCAATGCTCAATGTTTCAGCCAGCGATTTCTTTGACAAAGTGGCCGTCGGGTTGGCGCTGATTGAGACATCCACGGGGCGATTTCTGCGTGTCAACCAGCGATATGCGGATCTGATCGGCTGCACGGTGGAAGAGCTGATTCAGTATACTGTTGAATCTATCACCCACCCTGACGATTTCTCGGCAGACCTTGATTACCGGCGGCGATTGATTGATAACGAGATCCGGGAATTCACGAGGGAAAATCGCTACATTCGCAAAGATGGTTCATGCCTTTGGGTTAGTCTCACAGTCTCTGCGACCTGGGTTCCGGGCGAATCACCTGATTACCAACTTGCCGTGGCGCAGGACATCTCAGACCGCAAGCAGGCGGAGGCAAATCTGCAACTGTCGGAAGAGCGATACAGCCGCATCGTGGAAGGTTCATTTCAGGGGATTCTGATTCATCAGGACGAGCGTATCTGTTTCGCCAACGACTCACTCGCACGGATGTTTGACTACGATTCCGCCGACGAACTGATCGGGCGTCCTGTCTGGGAGACTTTTGTCACACCGGAGCACAGTGTCGAGCTGAAGCTGCGAACTCAGCAGCTTCTCGAGGGGCAGTCACTCCCTCCGCATCCCGGCTGGAGGGCAATTGGGAAAAAGGGCCGATCGATCTCGGTCCTGACCTCCGCCACCCGCATTTTGTGGCAGGGACGGGCCGCCATTGAATCATTGTTCCTGGATGTCACCGAACAACGAAAGATGGAGACCGCGTTGCGGGAGAGCGAACAACGCTTCCGGAGTCTCACCGCCCTGGCCCCGGTTGGGATTGCGATGACGGATACGCATGGAAACTGCGTGTTTGTCAATCAGCGTTGGTGCGAACTCGTTGGCATGACTCCTGCGCAGTCGAGGGGGCTCGGATGGCAGCGGGCCATGCATCCGGACGATAAGAATCGACTGTTCAGCGAGTGGCAGACGGCCAGGCAATCGGGCAAAGAATTTGGTGCGGATCTCCGTGTCATCTCTCCTGAGGGCCGCATCTCGTACCTTCGCGGCGCGGCAACTCGCCTGCGAGACGGAGAAGGGAACATCAATGGATTTGTCGGAACGATCATAGATCTGACCGATCGGATTCGGGCTGAAGAAGACAGACGAGCGATGGAAACTCAGCTGCAACAGTCGCAAAAACTGGAAAGCCTCGGCGTCATGGCAGGTGGTATCGCCCATGATTTCAATAATTTGCTGACGAGCATTCTGGGTTACGCCGATCTGGCCTCACTGGAACTTCCTGCCGGATCGTCGGCACGTCCACTCATTGCCGAAGTCATGAACGGAACGCGACGGGCGGCAGCATTGACGCAGCAGATGCTGGCCTACTCCGGCAAGGGGCGATTCCTGGTTGAATCGGTCAATCTTTCGACCCTGATCGAAGAGATGAGCCGATTGTTACA
>JAYSPO010000722.1:0-2202 GCA_043722015.1 Candidatus Kuenenia sp.
GACCGCTCCGGCCGGTCCATCAACCCCAACGCCGGTCAGCGATGGCAAGTCAGTCTTCGTTTTGTTTCCTGATGCCGGAGTTTTCGCATGGACTCTGGATGGCAAGGAACTCTGGCAGAAGCCAACGACCGTGTCCAAAACAATGCACGGCTTGTCGGGTTCGCTGGTGTACTTCGCCGGGAAGGTCTTCCATGTCGTGGACCAGTTGAATGAATCCTGCATCTGTGCCTATGACGCGAAGACCGGCGACGTCGTTTGGAAGACAGACCGTGTTTCCGGTTTGACGGGCGGCTATTCGACTCCGGTGATTTACGAACCAACAGGCGGGGCCCCATTGCTGTTGACGACCGGACCTTTTGAAGTTGTCGCTTACGATCCCGCGACCGGAGAACGTATTTGGTGGCTGATGGGCAAGAGCAATGCACCGGTGAGTTCACCCATCATCCGAGGCAATCAGATGTTCTTTTGCGAGCCCGTCGGGGAAGCTATTCCAATGTCTCTGCTGGGAAGCTTCGACAAGAACAAGGACAGTCTGTTTCAACCGGACGAAACCGAAAACAATGAGGCCATCAGTCGCCTCATGGCCCGGATTGATGACAACTGGGGCAACAAAGACTCGATCGTGGACGAAGCGGAATGGAACAAGGCGTTTGGCAGTTTTGCTGGAAAAGGTGGCTTGGTGTCGGTCAGTCTTTCCGGCACTGGCGATGTGTCTGACAAGAACGTCAACTGGACGTTCTCAAAAGGCATGCCGTATATTCCTGGCGTCCTGGTCGATCGGAACACAGTCTTCGCGGTCGATGATGGAGGTCTGTTAACGACTGTGAATGCACAGACCGGAGAACAGATCAAAAAGGGACGCCTGAAGCAGGGGAATGGACAATATTACGCATCGCCGGTGGCCGCTGGAGACCACGTCGTACTGATCGACACAGCCGGAGTCGTGAACATCCTCAGCAACTCGCCGGAATGGGACAGTGTGTCAAGCTGCGAGCTGGGAGAAGAATGCTTCGCGACTCCCGCGATTGGCCACAATCATCTGTATGTCCGAACAACTCAATCGCTCTTTTGCTTTGGCGAAACCAAATAGTCCCGACCGGTGTCGAATGGTCTCCGAATGGCCTGCGGCGAGTCTGCTCAGTTACGATGGATATGGAGCGTTGGCTGCGGCTGGAGCTTCACATGATCCGGATACGATCGAAGGTTTTGCTAAGTCGGTCCGAACGGCGTTGTTGTGTTTCGGCCCAAAGGGCCAGCGGTTCAGGTAGCCTGGCCCAGCGGGCCAGGAAAATCGCCACCAGACCATCATCAAGGCCCAACGGGTCGGCAGTTCATCTCCAGTGCACGCCGAATGGCCGGCCCGTTGGGCCGCCGAATTGATGCTGATCGCTCGGTTGTGGCAGCGTGTCTGGCTGCGACCGCGAAAGACGTCGGACGACCGATGCTCGGTCTGAACCACTTTCTGAAATTCACAACGCCGTGAACCCACACGTCAGTCGAAATCCTGGGTACCTGGAATTCTGTGTGGCTGTTGTGTATGCTGAAGGCCAGCGAAAATGGTCTTGTCGATGTCTTCAGCTCTTTTTCTGAAAGTGGATACCCATGTTTGCATACCAATATCGGATCATTCTGCTGATTGGGTTATTGCTGAGCGGCTGTTCGGGCGGCACAGGAGTGACAACGGTAAGTGCGTCTGGCGTTGTTATCTACAAAGGGCAGCCTGTCAGCGAAGCCAATGTTGCGTTTCTTGGTGACGGCTCGATCCGTCCTGCAATTGCCGTAACGGACGAGGATGGTAAGTTTGTGCTGACCACCGTTCGATCGGGTGACGGGGCTGTCGTGGGCAAACACATGGTCACAGTTTCCAAGACAGTTGAACCGCCGACGAAAGCAGCACCGACTGGTTCGGTTTCTATGGAAGATGCCGCAAAGGCGGCGCAAGAGACGCCGTCGGATGCTAAAATCCTGTACCTCGTGCCTGAAAAGTATTCGCTGCCGGCGACTTCCGGCCTCACATTTGAAGTCACGGACGGTGGCGAAAACTACTTCGAGATCAAGCTTGAGGACTGAAAATTTGTAACGGCCCAGGTTGGTGCCCCGCTCAGCAAACGTTGGAAATCTGGTTTTCCTGAGAAGATTCCTGCCCATCAGCCGCAGGGCGCTAGTGCTCTGTCAATGCTTGATTTTGGGGTAGGCCGGACC
>JAYSPO010000723.1:0-2695 GCA_043722015.1 Candidatus Kuenenia sp.
GTTGCAGGAAGCACTGGCAGAGCCAGTGGCACACATCCAAACATGCATGACAGATCACTACTTTCTATCCGACATTTCCAGATTTCAGGCTCTCGTCCATGCAACTCGCAACAGTCCTGACGCCGATGTCCGACGAGAACCTGCAACTGGCAGCTCAATGCGGAGTCACGGATGTCGTGCATCGTTATCCGGGCTCTGACGCCAGAGTGCTGCAACTGGCGCAGGAACGCATCGCTTCGTTTGGCATGCGACTGGCGGTCGTCGAAGGATACCTGCCGATCGAAAACATTAAGCTCGGGTGCGATGACGGATCAGAGATCGAAGCATTGAAGTTGCTGATTCGTCAGATGGCCGATGCGGGTATTCGACTTCTGTGTTACAACTTTATGACGGGCACAGACTGGTGTCGAACGCAGTTGGACGCACCGGAACGCGGCGGAGCCAAAGTCACGGCGTTTGATCTCGCAGAAGTGGAGCACGCCGTGCGCCTGGGCTATCGGCCACCGAATGCGGAATTCGATGTACTGGCTCGACAACTGACTCCTGAAAAACTCTGGGAACAGCTCGAACGGATGTTGAACGAACTCCTGCCGGTCGCGGAACAATGCGGTGTGATTCTGGCCATGCACCCGGATGATCCGCCATTGCCGGAGCTGTTGGGGAAACCTCGGATCATGCACAACGTCGCGGGATTTGATCGGCTCTTGTCGCTGGCTCCCAGCGCGTCGAATGCGATGTGTTTCTGTCAGGGAACGTTTGCCTCTATGAACGTCGATATTCCGGCAACGATTCGACACTTCGGTTCGCACATTCAGTATATTCATTTTCGCGATGTGCGGGGAAACGCGCATTCATTTGCGGAGACGTTTCATGACAATGGTCCGACCGATATGGTGGCGGCGATGCGGGCGTTTCGTGAGATCGGATTTGCGGGCCCCATGCGTCCGGATCATGTGCCGCAAATGGCAGGTGAAGACGACGGTGAACCCGGCTACACGATGCTGGGTCGGTTGTTCGCCTATGGCTACATGCGCGGGCTGATGCAGGCGACGGAAGCTTGATTCTGCTAAACTCTGATTTCAAATCTGAAATTTCAAACTGAGCTGATCAGGCTCCTGGCACTTTCCGAGCACAAACTCCCCTCCGGCACGACAACTTCCTATGACCGAACCATCGCAGAATTCGATTGACAATTCTTCCGTCGCGGATCCCCAACGTGATCACGGCTGCCTTCCGGACTGGCAAACGGGGGATTTGCCGGAACCGTTGCCATTCAATGTTCGCAACATCCTCCGCACGATCGGTCCGGGAGCCATCCTGCTGGCGGCATCGATTGGCGGTGGCGAGTGGATCGTCGGCCCGATGGTGGCCGTCAAGTACGGCACTGGGATTCTGTGGATTGCTTCGGTCGGCATTTTTCTGCAGCTGATTTTCAACCTGGAAGCCATTCGCTACACGTTGTACTCGGGCGAACCAATTCTGACGGGCATCATGCGACTTCGCCCCGGTTCGCGCGTGTGGGGACTGTTTTACATCATGATGGGGATAATGCAGTTGGTCGCACCGGCCATGGCGCTGGGATGTGCGAACGTGCTGTTTGCGGCGGCGGCAGGTCGTGAACCGGTGAAAGCGGATGCGAACTCGCTGCTGTGGATCTCCTTCATTGTGGTTGCCGTCGGGGTCATGTTGCTGTTGTCCGGAAAGTCGGTCGAGAAAGTCCTGGAACGACTTTCGTGGGGCATGGTTATCTTCATTTTCAGTTTTCTGATCATTGCCAATATCCTGTTCGTACCGGCAGAAATCTGGAAACGCACGGCGCTGGGATTTCTTGTTCCACACGGACTGCCGGCGGAGGCTGACTTCATGTTGCTGGCGGCGTTTGCAGCCACGGCTGGATCCGGAGGACTCGGTAACCTTGCCATTTCAAACCTCAGCCGCGATAAAGGCTTGGGTATGGGAGCCTGGATGGGATCATTCGGCGGAATCATGGCGGATGAGAATTCAAAACTGGCCACAATCGGTCGTGTCTTTCTTCCAACGGTCAATAATCTGCGTCGCTGGTCAATCTGGTGGAAGTACACGCTGCTGGACCAGTCCGTTCTGTGGGCGATGGGCTGCGTGCTGGGGATGTACCTCAACGTCAATCTGGCTCTGGCGATCGTGCCGCCGGGAACCGTGCTGGAAGGCTACGCCGCCGGCGCGTTCCAGGCACGTCACATGGCCGAACAATTGTGGAGCGGATTTTGGGTGCTGGCCCTGATCAACGGATTCTGGATCCTGTTCTCCACTCAGCTCGGCAATGCGGACTGCCTGACGCGGATTGTGGCCGACGTCCTGTGGTCCGGCTGGCCTGGAGTCCGTAGCAAATCCGCCAGCCGTCTTTACGCCAGGTTGCTGCTGGGCTTTTCCGCAATGGGAATCGTTGTGTTGTCGATGGGTGAGAACGCCTTGTCGCTGTTCAAGATACTTGGTGCCTTCGCAGGGCCTATTCTTGCCGTCGGCGCGTTTCAGATTCTGCGCGTCAACACACGGTTTCTGCCCAAAGAAATTCAGCCGCCGATGTGGCGGCGAGTCGCACTGATCGGTTGCGGAATTTTCTACGGCTGCATTACGCTGACGCTGATCGTGAAACAGGTCATGGGGAAGTAACGGCATCAATGCGTGAATTTTGAGTAGGCCGGACCAAGCGCAGCGC
>JAYSPO010000724.1:0-1193 GCA_043722015.1 Candidatus Kuenenia sp.
CGTACGTCGATAGTGTCATCGTGATGCTCAAGAGCAACGGCTGGAGATCGATCCTGCTGCGAGGAGACACGGACTTCAGCCAGACGGAGCATCTCGACCGCTGGGACCGCGGCGGCGTGCAGTTTCATTTTGGTGACGACGCAACGCCGAATCTCCAGCAAATTGCTGACGAATTGCCAGAATCTGAATGGACAAAACTGGACCGACCCAGCGGTGTTCGGCTGACAGACAAGCGTCGCCAAAAGCCTGAACGTGTGAAAGAACAGATCGTCATCGATCGCGAGTTCAAGAACATCAAACTGCTGAGCGAGGACATTGCGGAGTTCGAGTATCAGCCACGAGCCTGCGGCCAGATGTATCGCATGGTGGTGATTCGCAAGAACCTGTCGGTCGAGCAAGGTGACAGAGTGCTGTACCCCGACATTCGCTACTTCTTCTATATCACGAACGATCGTACGCTTTCTGCGGAGGACGTTGTGTTCTCCTGCAACGATCGCTGCGACCAGGAGAATTTGATTGAGCAACTGTCGAATGGTCCTCGCGCGTTTCAGGCTCCTGTCGATAATCTGATGAGCAACTGGGGTTACATGCTGATGGGTTCCCTGGCATGGACATTGAAAGCATGGCTGGCGCTGTGGCTTCCGGAGTCCGGTCGCTGGAAAGATCGTCGGCAGTCAGAAAAATCTCGCCTGCTGAAAATGGAATTCCGTACGTTCGTGAACACGATGATGCGGGTCCCGTGTCAGATCGTCCGAACCGGTCGCCGTATTCACTGTCGCGTGCTGAGCTGGAATGATTCTCAGCCAACGTTCTGGCGTCTCGTCGAAGCGCTGCAGTGTTAGCGGGTGTCCCGATCATTCGCGTACGGCCGTCGAATGATCGGATTATAATGACGCTCGGTGCGTCGCCTGTCTTATGTCTTCGCCGTCACAATTCACCGCTGCTGTGCTGCTAAGAATCGTCCTCGCCTATGCCGCTCCTAACTCAAAGTCACGCCGACGACCCGCTCGTTTCGGTTCGCCGCTGCGCGATTTTTGACCTCGAAACGCGGTGAGGAGGTCGCTTGTTTAAGGTCTAGTTGGATATTTGCTCCGAACGCCAGGTATGATAATCATAGTTCTCGTCCTGCCGGGATTCCCTCAACATATGTTGCATACACTACGGGCGGGCAGGTTCTGGAGCCAAATCATGAG
>JAYSPO010000725.1:0-2472 GCA_043722015.1 Candidatus Kuenenia sp.
GTCAAAGCGTTTTTTGAGCGTTTCGTCGTCATACTCGGTGAATTTACCAGCATCAAGCTGCTGACGACCGTTGTCGATTTTCGCCAGGGTGTCGGTGCGTCGTCGCAACAGTTCGACCGCCGCATCGAGCGCTGCTCCTCGGTCACGAAACTCACCGCAGGCAACCTGTCTATCGATGAATTTGTTATGCTGAGGCGAAATCTCTATTTGCATTGCGTCATCTTCATTTTGCATTCGCGTGTCGCAGAGGTTATTCCGTGGCAATGTCATCACATGGTAACGTGAACTGCAAAATTCTTCAAAAGACGAAAATTATTTGTACCGGAGGGCTGACGCCACTCCGCTCGCCAAATGCGGCAGGCCGATGCACGTAGGCTCTTCGTCACAGCCCTCTGACAGAAAGTGTGAGAATCACGTATTCATGCACGGTGGCTGATCGTGTGGCCCACGTCTACAATGCGCGAATGATTCAATTCATACTTCGCAGTATCCTGTTTTATCGACGTTCGCATCTGGTGGTGATGTTGGCGGTGGCGGTTTCGACGGCGGTCATTGGCGGATCACTGATTGTCGGTGATTCTGTCCGTGCCAGTCTGCGACAGATGACGCTGAGTCGCCTCGGCGGAATCAGCCACATCCTGCATTCACCCCGATTTGTGCGTGAACAACTCGCTGACGATCTTTCGAAGTCGGAACTGGATCTGTTGCAGACATCGCATGCAGCTCCCGGACTGTTGTTGCCTTGCAGCGTGGAAAAGAAAACTGCCGATGGACAGTTGCGACGTGCAGCGTCAGTTACAATTCTCGGGCTGCGTGAGACAGATTGGACGATGCTGGACGGTGGTGATGTTGCGGCACCGAAAGACTCCGGGATTGTCCTGGGCTCTCGCACAGCCACGGAACTCAGCGCCGTTGTGGGTGACAGTGTTTCTGTCTGGGTCGAGCTGCCATCTTCGATTCCGCGAGACAGCCTGCTGGGCGAACGTGAGAACATCAGTCTGGAAATGGTGCTGACGGTAGCGGGCGTGCTGCCGGAATCAGCCGGGGCTTCAAGATTTTCGCTTCAGCCAGCTCAGCAACTTCCTTACAACGCCTTTGTGTCGCTCGCTACGTTTCAACAGCGATTAAATCTCGAAGCACTCGAAGCCTCGCGTCGCAATCCGACTGCACGCCCTGCACGAATCAACACGATTCTGGTGGGCAGCGATCAGCGGCCTGCGGAAAGTGATGTTGGATCTGATACAGCCCTTGCCACGCTGATGAAATCGGATGCAGATAATGCCGACAGTTTACAGACCGGACTGCAAAAGACATTGACGATGGCCGATCTGGGACTCCGCGTGCGACCGATCGAAGCGGGCGGATTCCTGTCGGTTGAAAGTGACAGCATGATTCTGGAGGACGGCGTCTCGGATGCCGTGCTCAAGGCTGCTGACAAAATGGGTATGAGCGCTGCACCGACGCTGGTCTATCTGATAAACGAAATCAACGCGGCGAATCGGACTGATGGAAACAGTCGCTATTCAATGTACTCAATCGTTGCCGGTCTGGACTTTCAGCAAACCGCACCGCTCGGGCCGTTTCGCCTGAGCGACGACCAGCCGATACCGGAGCTGAACGATGACGAGATCATTCTTTCTGCATGGCTGGCGGAAGATCTGCAGGTCAAGGTCGGCGATACGGTCCAGACGCGCTGGCACGAAGTCGGCAGTCACGGTGATCTGCCGGAGACGCATCATGGGTTCGTCGTGAAAGGAATTCTGAAACCCGAGGATCCCGTGTCGATCAATCGCGATCTGACTCCGTTTGTGGAAGGCGTGACGGATGTCGATTCCTTCAGCGACTGGAAACAGCCGTTTGAAATGGAAATGAACCGCATTACGTCACGCGACGATTCCTGGTGGGAAGATCATAAGGCGACTCCGAAGGCATTTGTATCACTGGCGGCGGCGGAGAAATTCTGGGCCAGCCGTTTTGGTCGCTACACATCGATTCGAGTTGCCTCACCGGGAGTTGCACTTCCGGCAGATCGACTGGCTGTGCTCAGCGACCGACTTGCTATGGAAATGCAGCCGCTTGTTGAACCGGGAAAGCTTGGCCTTGGATTTCGTCCGGTCCGCGCAGAGGGATTGCAGGCGGCGGTCGGTGCGAACAACTTCACTGCTTTGTTTCTTGGATTCAGCTCCTTTCTGATTCTATCCGCGATCCTGCTCGCAGCGTTGATGTTTCAATTGAGTGTCCAGCAACGTGTGGCTCAGATCGGATTGATGGAAGCCGTTGGTTTTCCAGGCAGCCGTGCGAGACGATTCTTCGTGGCGGAAGGTGTCGCGGTGGCGTTTTGCGGAAGCATTGTGGGAGCCATTGCGGCAGTGTATTTCGCAAAGCTGATGATCCTTGGATTGACGACGTGGTGGATCGGAGCGATTGGTACGCAGTTTCTGAAACTGGATCTGCAGCCTCTTCGCCTTGCAA
>JAYSPO010000726.1:0-4969 GCA_043722015.1 Candidatus Kuenenia sp.
CAGCGACGACTGAGGGCTCGTCCCGGCGCACGGATGGCAGCCATTGCCAATGCCGGTGCCATTCCCGAAGTGTTTTCGATCCGCGTGATTACGGAAGAAGATCATACCACCGTCGGTACGGTGGATGAACATTTCGGCAGCGAGACTCAGGCCGGCGACATTTTTGTCCTGGGAAACACATCGTGGAGGGTGCGATATCTCCGAGGCGGCGATCTCTTCGTTTCCGATGCTGGCGGTGCCCCGCCCTCGATTCCATTCTGGCAGGGTGAAGCGCCGGGGCGGACCGCTGAACTGTCCGAAGCCGTTTCGCTTCTCCGTGAAGAACTTGAGCGGCGCGTGGTTGATTTGACTGCCGCAAAGGAATGGCTGATTGCTGAGGCCAGTGTCACGCCGGACGCAGCGCGGCAGGCGGTTGAGTACGCTGCCGCACAGAAAGCGGCGATCGGACTACTGCCCACATGCCGTCGAGTCGTCTTCGAACGATTCTTTGATGAAAGTGGCGGAATGCAGTTGGTGATCCATGCTCCGTTCGGCACGCGGATCACGCGTGCCTGGGGGCTGGCGATGCGAAAACGATTCTGCCGTGCGTTCGATTTTGAACTTCAGGCCAACGCCGACGACGACGGAATTGTGCTGTCGCTGGGACCGCAGCACAGCTTTCCGCTGGAAAGCATGTTTCCAATGCTCAACTGCCGCAACGTGCAGGCCTTGTTTGAACAGGCGATTCTGATCGTTCCGATTTTCCTGAATCGCTGGCGCTGGACCGCAACTCGCGCGCTGCAGATTCCGCGATCACGCAATGGCAAAAAAGTTCCGCCAGCGCTCCAGCGCTTTCGCAGTGAAGATCTGCTGACAGCCGTATTTCCGAAGCTGACGGGTTGCCAGGAAAATGTCGTCGGAGATATCGAAATACCCGATGATCCGCTGGTTCAACAAACCATGGATGACTGCCTTCACGAAGCTCATGACATGGAAGCACTCAAGGAAGTGTTTGCAGCGGTCGAACGTGGAGAAATCGAATTCATCGCGCGGGACACGCGTGAACCGTCGCCATTCAGCTATGAATTACTGAATGCCAATCAGTACGCATTTCTGGATGGCGGTGAGGCCGCAGAACGCCGGGCACGGGCGGTCACGACGCGACGATCGCTGTCTGTCGATGACGTGCGCGATCTTGGCCGACTCGACGCCGCTGCCATCGCTCAGGTGATTGCCGACGCTCAGCCACTGATCCGGAATGCCGATGAACTGCACGATTCGCTGCTCAGCCGGATTCTGTTGCCAGTTGAGGAAGGAGTTGAATGGTTCGGCTGGTTTCAGGAACTAGCCAGGCAGGGGCGTGCGACACTGGTGACATTTTCGATCCAGGGTATGCCTGCAGAAAAAGTCCGTTCCATGCGAGCATGGGCGGCGACAGAACGAGTTCCGGCAGTACTCGCGGCTTTCCCGGATTCGATGCTCGCTCCGGATGTGATAGTTCCGCCAGGTGTCAGGAGAGAATGGGAATGCACAGACGCCCGAGTCGCCATGGTTCGCGGGCTGTTGGAAATCTGCGGTCCAGTCACAACGGATGCCGCTGCAGCGAGGATCGGCATCACGGTGAGTCAAACGGACGCAGCACTGGAAGCTCTGGAAGGCGAGGGTATTTTACTCCGGGGCAAGTTCACGCCGCCTGCTGCGACACAATCGACGGACTTATCTGTGGATGAATCGTGCGTTGTTGACGACACTAAAAACGACTCGAACGTCTCTCACGGTTCCGGCGCCACGGCCCGCACAACAGAATGGTGCCATCGCCGATTACTGTCTCGCATTCATCGACTGACAATGGACGGACTGCGACGGCAGATTGAACCAGTGTCCGTCGATGTGTTCATGCGATTCCTGTTTCGCCATCACGGCGTCGTTGAAACTCATCGCCGTGAAGGATCGAATGGCCTGTTCGAAGTGATTGGCCAGTTGCAGGGGCTCGACATTCCATCCGTGGCCTGGGAACGTGATATTCTGCCGCTGCGAGTTACGTGGTATCAATCCGAATGGCTGGATGAACTGTGTCTGACGGGTGAGGTCGGCTGGGCAAGAGTTTTTCCGCCGCCACGGAATCCGGACAAGTCGCGCCCGATGGCGAGTCTGACACGCGTGGCACCAGTTTCGATTTTTCTTCGCGAAGACCTGCCGTGGCTGGCCTCCCGAGCGCCGACACCTGAGGTCGAAGGGCTCAGCAGTCCCGCCTCACAGATTCTGGAAATCCTGACATCCAGTGGAGCCATGTTCGGCGCGGACCTGCAGGCGGAAACTCACATGTTGCGTGATCATCTGGATGATGCCCTCGGCGAACTCGTTTCGCGTGGCCTGATCACGGCCGATGGATTTTCCGGCTTACGCGGGCTGGTCGCTGAAAAACCGACAGCTTTGCGGCGATCGAATCGTGGACGAGCCGAACGAATTCGAATCGTCCGGCCTGCAGTCGGACGGTGGTCAATCATGCGACAGCCGACGACTTCCGACGACACTGGCGATTCCCGGAATCCCAGACGCGATTTCCACACAGAATGGGCGTGGCAACTTCTCCGTCGCTGGGGGATTGTGTTCCGCGATCTGTTGACCAACGAAGACGGCGCGCCTGCGTGGTTTGAACTGCTGCAGGTGTTTCGAAAACTGGAAGCGTGTGGTGAAATTCGCGGCGGTCGATTCATTACGGGCGTTGCCGGGGAGCAGTTTGCTCTGGCAGACACGGTTCAAAAGATGCGACAACTTCGTGACGAGGGCCCTCAGGATGAACTACTTCTCATCACGGCCGCCGACCCGCTGAATCTGGTAGGCGTATTGTCGAAGCACGACCGAGTCCCAAGGATTGCGAGTAATCGTGTCGCTTATCTCGACGGTATGCCGATCGCGGTCCTTCGTGGCGGCAACACAGAGATTCTGGAGCCTGCCCGTGAAGAGCAGCTCACAACTGCGTTGAACCGCCTCCGTCAGTTCTCGCTACTTCCGACGGAAACAACCCCCGTTTTGGCCGCGACCGCAGAAATGTGAACTCAACTGCTGTCCATCGTCTTACCCCAAATCTTTTCAACGGCCCGCTTAAACACTGGGGGTTGAATTTGGTTTGCAGAATCGCGTTGACTGATTTTGCGACCCGTATACGCTACTATGGAGCTCGCCTCCATCGGGCGATAATCAACACCAGAACGAGTCATCAGACAGGCGTGTTACGCCACCATGCAGCTTGTCTGCATGGGGCGATGATCATGAACTCAGCGTATCAAGAGATCATCATCCTACCCGGACAAGTCGGTTTCCGCTGTAGTTTCCAAACCCTGGCTTACCCGGCGTGAAGCCGGGTGGGGCCAATGCGAAGCTGCCGTGTTCCACCGTTGTTTTCAAAACTCGGCAACACCTGCCATTGAAAACTGTATGTTTTTTGCCTGTTTTCTGAAAAAAGGTGGGTAATGACAAGCCCTCCAGGCCAGGCTATTGGAACGGATGGGCCTTTGGGACGGAAACGCAGGTGAGTGGTCGTCTGAATTCTTCTCAGCAAAACAACGCTCTCAACGTGCCCATCGGGCCGCGCTTCGCCGCCAATCGCCGGGCGTTGCCCACGCGGTTAAACGATGTTATGCCAAACGACTTCGGTCGTTGTTCGACATTTCGTGGTCTCTATTCTCCGCTCGCCTGAATCCGTTTCTTGGCGCGTTCATGCAGTTCCACGGGCACAAACTTCAGCAGGCGTTCCACGACAACGTCCGGTGTCACGCCCTGGCTGGCGGCGGCGAAGGTGGTCATGATGCGATGACGCAGCACGGGTTTGGCCACGGCTTTGACATCATCCGTCGTCACATGAAAACGCCCTTGAAGCAAGGCATAGGCTCGCGCGCCGAGGATCAGATACTGGCCGGCACGAGGCCCTGCGCCCCATGTAATCAATTCCTTCACGAACGGAGGGGCTTCGCTTTCGCCGGGGCGTGTTGCTCGGACGAGATCTCGCGCATAGACGAAGATGTACTCCGCGCAGGGAACACGGCGTACAACTTCCTGCAGGGCCTGGATCTGGCGACCGGTCAGGATCGGAGTGAGTTGCGGTTTTTCGGTCCCGGTTGTCTGTTTGAGGATTCGCAGTTCTTCCGCCGCTGTCGGATACTTGACCATGATGTTAAACATAAAACGGTCGAGCTGCGCTTCGGGAAGCGGATACGTGCCTTCCTGCTCGATCGGATTCTGAGTCGCCAGTGTGAAAAACGGGTCCGGCAGATCATACGTATGCGAACCGACGGTGCAGTGTCGTTCCTGCATAGCTTCGAGCAAAGCGGCTTGCGTCTTCGGAGGTGTGCGGTTGATTTCGTCGGCCAACAGCACGTTGGTAAAGAGTGGTCCCTGAATGAACTGAAACACGCGACGACCGGTTTCCGGATCATCCTGCAGGACATCCGTCCCCGTGATGTCTGAGGGCATCAGGTCAGGCGTAAACTGAATGCGTCGAAAAGACAGTTGCAGAATGCCGGCAATCGTGCTGCACAGCAGCGTTTTGGCCAGCCCCGGAACACCGACCAGCAGGCAATGGCCGCGACAGAACATGGCAATCAGCAATTGATCGACGACTTCGTCCTGACCGATGACGACCTTGCTGATTTCCTGTCGCATCCGCTGGTAGGCCGTCGTTAATCCACGAATTGCCTGTTCTTCGAGCGCCGTGGGTGCAACTTGGGAACGATCGCTGGTATTCTGTTGATCAGATTCAGACATGGCAGGGCGGTTATTGTCCTGGGAAAGAGTCGGTTTTGAAACGCAGTTTGAGAATTTGAACGCAGAGCCGGATGAAATGCGAGCGGCCTGCCCAAAGATTTACAACGGCAGACAGGAAGTGGGAGTGCATGATGAGCGACGTCAAATACCTGATCTTCGATATTGAAACAGTGGGCGATGGCGATCTGATCCGAAAGGTTCGTTTTCCGGACGAAGATCTGACGCC
>JAYSPO010000727.1:0-5105 GCA_043722015.1 Candidatus Kuenenia sp.
AAAACCCGGTCGTGCATGGAGGCTGTTGATTTAATGGGGCGGTTGCTCCTCCTGGCAATCCTCGTCAGCCACGCGACAACGTGCGCCGCCCAAACCGCTCCGGAAGATACGAATCGAGACACGGAACAAGGCCAGCAGGCGATTGCCGAAGTGATTCTCAAATCGCTGGTCGTTGTCCGGGCCACAAATCGTGCAGGTGATGAGTCCGGCGTCGGGGCGGGCTTTGCGGTCGATCAGCCGGGACTCATCGTCACGGCCAGGCATGTGATCGGTGACGGTCGGGATTTTGTCGTGGAACTTCCTGATGGCAGTACAGCCCCGGTCATTGAGGTCTTTGCATCGTCCAGCCAACTGGAACTGGCGATGCCCATCGAACAGGGAAACAGCGGCGGTCCGGTATTGACAACTGACGGTCAGGTCGTCGGATTGATCACGATGAAATCGACCGTGAAGGACAGCGTCGGTTACGCGATGCCCGCAAAGCTCATTCGGCAACTGATCGACGAACCAAACCCTGTGCCGATGGCCCGCTGGAAAACGATTGGCGCGCTGGATGCTCGACTCTGGACGCCTGTGTTCGGGGCTGAATGGAAACAGCGTTCCGCCAGAATTATTGTCAACGGTGCCGGTACATCGTTCGGCGGTCGCACTCTCTGCGTGCGCAAGAGCCCACTCCCGGAATTTCCATTTGATCTGAAAGTTGACGTGAAGCTCAGCGACGAACAAGGCGCAGCGGGGCTGATCTTTCATTCCGACGGCGGTGATCGACACTACGGCTTCTATCCCAGCGCCGGCAACATGCGACTCACGCGTTTCGATGGCCCCGATGTCAGTTCATGGACAATTCTGCACAACGAACCACATGCTGCGTATCGAGCGCAGGACTGGAATACGCTGATCGTGCGGATCCATACTGATCATTTTGAGTGTTTTTTGAATGGCCAAAAAATCATCGAATCGCGCGACGACGTTCTTCCGCATGGGTCCCTGGGGCTGGCAGCTTTTCGAGGCACCCCGGCAGAGTTTCGCCGATTTCAGACCGGAACAGATCTGCTGCCGAAACCGCTGCCCGATGATGCTCAGCGTGCCATCAACGACGCCGTGGCCGGCATCAGTCCGAATCATCCGTCCGGCGTTGACGCTGTGACAAATCTACTACCAATCGGTGCCCACGCTAAAGATGGGTTATCTGCTGCGGCTGACCGCATGGAGAAGAAAGCCCGGCAGTTGCGCCAACTCGCGGTTGAAGTTCATGAATCTGCGATCCGTACCCAGCTGGCGAACTTACCCGGTATCGCTGACGTCGGGGATGAAAATGCCTCGCCAGACACAAGCCGTGTTTCGCTGCTGCGAGCGGCGTTGTTGATTGCTCGGATGGATAATCCGGACGTGGATGTGGACGCTTACGTCGAGCGTGTTCAGCAGATGGTCGATGAGATTCGTGATTCGTTACCAGGTGATGCCGATGAAGCCACGCGACTGGCAGCTATGGATCGACATCTTTTCGAAGAACTGGGTATTCGCGGAAGTCGATTTGAATACGACACTCGCGCTAACAGCTACATCAATGAAGTGATTGAAGACCGTGAAGGACTTCCGATTACGCTTTCGGTGCTTTACATCGAGATCGGTCGCCAATTGAATCTCAACATTCAGGGCATCGGTTTGCCAACACACTTCGTCGTGCAATTCACGCCGGTCGCCACACCGACAGATTCACAGATGATCGATCCGTTCGAACAGGGCAAGCGACTGTCTGAAGAGGATGTGGTGACTCGGCTGGCAGAAGCACGTTTCCCGAATCTGCCTCAGTTCCGTGTCCCTCAAACGTCAGTGCAGATCTGCGAACGTATGCTCGGCAACCTGCTGGGTCTGGCAGAACGGGAAATAGACGACGCAGCTGTCCTGCGCTATCTTGAGACACTGGTGATGCTTGTACCGACGAGCCCCGAGTACCGCGCGAAGCGGCTGGAAATGCGGGCGCGCACCGGGCGTCTGACAAACGCCCTTGATGACGCGAACTGGTTCCTGGAACATCAACCTGACGGCATTGACCTGGAACGTCTTCGCGATCTGCGAACGACTCTGGAATCAGAACTGGCGCGTCAACAGGCAGAAGATGCCGGTGCTGATTGACCCGACGGATCGGATCAATTCGACTGCCGCCACAACCCCGGTCGCCAATGGCAGAACGGGCAAATTGCGATGACGTTGCCTGACGATAGGGATAATCCCTGGATGCCCGCAGTCATTTCGCTGGATCAACTTTACGGGATGTGACGATTCTTTGAACAGCATGCATTGTGCGAGGCGCCGCTCGTCGGGAGCAATGTGTCGCTCTACCTGTCGTTCAAAGATTCTGTAAACATCCATGAATCACATCACGGAACACACTGAACAGCCGTCGAATACCGCTCGGACGAGCGACATTTGCAGGTTGCTGCGTGGTTTCATGCAAAACCGCAGAACGCTGAGCATCCTGAGTGCCGTGGCATTGGCTACTGCCTATGCGACGCTGAATCTGATGTCGGAATCCATTGTCAAGGCAGCGCAGTCGGGACCCGATCCGGCTGGCAGTTCCGGAATGATGATTGAGCCACGCGGTACGGGCGTGCAGACCGGAACGATTCCAGCGTGGCAGGCACCGGCTGCCTGGGCACCGCCCGCCTCAGTCGTTCGTCAGGCATCGCCGAAATCTGCAGGCCGTCCTGGCGGCGCTGATACCGCAGTCTCTACACAGCCCCGGGCTGTCCTGCAACGGCCCGTTCTGGCACAGAACTCCGCGCCAGCCTTCTCCACTGCAACCTTCCATGGGCGAACGAATAAGCTCGTCACTCCTGCGTCCGGTTCCGGAAATTTGCCGGCTACCGGAATGGTTCAGGAAGACGGATCTTTGATAGTTTCGCCAGATGGTCCGGGTCCCGTTCCGGAGGTGCCGCCACGTTATCGACCTCAGGAACAGACGGCTCCGCTGACACAGTCAACCGGTACTCCGCCGGAACTCGTCGCGCCGCAGCCACGAGCTGGCCACTCTGGCAATCAGCAGTCTGGTCCGCCTCAGCAGACAGGCTACGCACCAGGGACATCCGGCTTTCGAGCCACCGTAGAGTGCGATGCACCGGCGTGGATGGGCCCGTATTATGGTCGCACGGGGCAAATGCCGCAGGGCAGTGAAAGCTCACCGACGCCAATACCGTCTGTCGTATTGCCAGCCGACTTTGTTGCCTGGTGGGATCCGTTGGTGCGTCAGAGTGCAGGGCTGGCTTCAAGCACTTTTCCTGTCGAAGTCGCCACACTGGTTCAGCAGGCTTTAGCGCACTCACCGCAGGTCCAGGTGCTGCAGGCTGATCCGGAAGTGCAATACACGATCGTGCATCAGGAAGAAGCGGCGTTCGACTGGCGTACATTCCTTGATGCAAAATACAGCGACCTCAACGACCCGGTTGGCAATACACTGACGACTGGTGACGGTTCCAGCCGTTTTTCAGACAACAAAGTCAATTCGCTGGGCGGCTTCCGACGACGTACAGAATCCGGCGGCGAATTCCAGATCGGCCAGGCGATTGGCCACCAGTACAACAATTCGATTTTTCTACAACCCAATCCGCAGTCCACGACACGACTGGAACTCAGCTTCCGACAGCCGCTGTTGAGCAAGGCCGGTACCGTCTATAACCAGAATCAGATTGTGCTGGCAGGTATTAACTCCAACGTTGCCAGTGATGAGACACTGCAGGAACTGCAGACGCACCTCTTCAATGTAGCCGAAGCCTACTGGAGTCTCTATCGGGCTCGGGCCGAATTTTTCCAACGTCAGAAACTGCTCGCGTCCGGCCAACGCGTTCTGCTGACCCTCGAAGGACGAAATCAGGTTGACACCATTCCGCGTCAGATTTTGCGGGCGCGCGCCGCTGTGGCGCGAGCGGAATCACGTATGCAGCGGGCGGTGACGGATATTCGTAATGCAGAATCACGCTTGCGACTTCTGGTGAATGATCCGTCGATGTTGAACGGCGGCCCGCTGGAATTCACGCCTTCGGAATCCCCGGCTTCGATGCCATCACCGACTGGTTTGCGCGAGACACTGGAAACAGCGCTCGTCAATCGTCCCGATATTTCACGCGCCATTCGTCAAATGAGAGCATCCAGCGTACGGATCGGTGTGAGCAAAAGCGAACTGCTGCCGCGACTGGACTTCCTGGTCACATCGTACGTGGCTGGATTGCAGAGCCACACGCAGGTTGGAGGCTCCCTTGCGGATCAGTTCTCGGCTGGCCGGCCTGGGTATACGGCTGGACTCGAATTCGAAGTGCCGCTGGGAAATCGAGCCGCAAAGGCGAAGATGGAACAGAGACAATGGGAGCTTAAACGTGCCATCAGCGCTTTCCGTGTGACCGTGGAGACTTCATTGACGGAAGTAGAAATCTCAAATCGCGAAGTGGACACCGCGTACCGGGAAATGCTGGGCAAGTATCAGGCGATGGTTGCCGCACAGAACGAAGTCGCCTACTTGCAGGATCGATTCAGTGTCCTGCCGATGATCGAAGATTCCACCATATTGCTGCTCGAAGATCTCCTCGATGGTTTCGAACGTCTCGCCGACGAAGAATCGGCCCTCGTAACGGCTCAGACCAGTTATGCGCTCTCGATCATCCAGCTGCGGCGCGCGACCGGAACGCTGATGCGGTCGCGTCATGACGCTCCGGACATTGATCCGGAGGAATCCGAATGGATGACGGCTCGAGCCGAACAGACGGCCGAAGATATCGAAGAACGGAAGACTCGCACTGTCAGTTTCCGGACAACCGAACCCGTTGATAATCAGGCGGCTCCGCCAGCGGAATGGTCACAACCACTCGCGGCACGTCCAGGCGGGATCGCTTCGGCAATTGAGCCGACCCAACCGGCAACGACCCGACGGGCTCCTGCCCGACCTGCCTCATTTGGCGGACATTCGTTTGGAAATTGACCGTCGTGGTCTGGATCGATTCGATCAGCGAAAAAGAACAACGGCCCGCTGCAAAGCTAAGCTGCGGAATTCGCGCGTCCGCCACCGTCAATGCGACGTTTTAGAAGCGAAAACGTTCGGGGCAAAAAAATGCATG
>JAYSPO010000728.1:0-6503 GCA_043722015.1 Candidatus Kuenenia sp.
GGTCATTGCCATCATCGCAATTCTGATTGCCCTCTTACTTCCTGCCGTGCAACAGGCCCGCGAGGCAGCTCGCAGAACTCAGTGCAAGAACAACCTCAAGCAGTTTGGGTTGGCGATGCACAATTATCATGACGTGTTCAACATGTTTCCGCTGGGTGCCTGCGGCAGACCAAGTGCTTCCTTTGGTATGGATCTTTCAATTGGCGCATTTGCCTCGATCCTGCCTTACATGGAACAAGGAAATCTGAAGGGGCTGTATGTTGATACAAGGCCATGGGAACAGCAGCTGCCGGTCGTGGCCCAAACGATAATTCCCGCTTATTTGTGTCCGTCAAACACTGGACCATCAATTGATTCAAACCCAGTGCTTGCGGCGTACCCGATCGGCACTCGGATTGCCGCCTCTCATTATCTGCTGAGCAAGGGTGCCGACAAGGAGTGGTGTTTTGCTCCGACGGGGCCTACGACCGGCATGTTTGGCATCAACATGAAGTGCAATTTTCGCGACATGACCGATGGATCCAGCAACATCTTGTGTGTGGGTGAAGGTGCAACCGGGGGCAAATGGAGAGTGGCCGCAGGGAATGCTCCCACCGTTGCAATCGCTCCACCTGGCGGTCGCGTGCAGCAAGGCTGGATTGCACCGCAACCGAATCCGCTGGGAATTCAGGGCCTGTCGGGTTTCACCACCGGCGGCAATTGGGGTACGACAGTTTATAAACTGAATCAGAATCCGGTTATCGAGTCTGTCTATGACGATACAGCATTGGCAAATTGCAATGCGAGCACAACGGACTACACAAGTAATTTCCGCAGTTTCCATACAGGTGGAGGCCAGTTTCTGCTGGGCGACGGTTCCGGTCGATTCATCTCCGAAAATATTGATGCGACCCTTTACAACTACCTTGGCGCGAAAGCCGATGGTCAGGTGGTCGGTGACTACTAGACGTTGATCATTTGCAACGACAGTCGCGGATTTCTGAACGGCCAACCTGTAAATGGTTGGCCGTTTGACTTGGTGTTTGATTGATGATCGACTAGTGCTCTGTCAATGGTTAATTGATGGGTGGCCGGGGTTGGGTGGCGCCAGCCCGAAACTCCGGGGCTTCCTTCGCTCCGCTCGGTCCAGCCCCGGCCACCCGATCCATTCAGGCACGACTGACAGAGCACCAGGTTTCTATGGCAGGCTGATGAGTCGGAAAAACGATGCTTCCCGAAAAGATGATTGCGAACGTAAACTCAGCCATTAGTGACCTCCGTATGGATCCTCCAAAGGTCTCTTTGGAGAACCGCATACGACTATGTCAGGAATGCGTTGACGGTCTTGCTGCGGCGGCGGTCGAATGAGCCGAGTTGGCGGCAATTCATAAAGGGCTTTCCGGCACTTCACCTGTGCATGCCGAAGACCTGCGGCCTGTCTTCGAACGCGCGTTTGCTCCTTTGATCAAGGCCAACCTCCTGCGGATTCTGACGGGCGGAGCAGAAGTCGGCGAAGCATTGGTCCAGAATGAAGCGGTTGATGCCGTCCATATTACCGGATCCGTGGCCACACATGACGCTATTGTGTGGGGCAAGGATCCTGAGGAACGCTTTTGTCGCAAGCAGGCCAACGCTCCGCTACTGAAGAAGGTTGTCACCAGCGAGCCTGGAAACGTAACCCCGTGGATTGTCGTTCCCGGAGTCTACACACCGCGCCAGTTGAATTCGCAGGCACAGCATGTCGCCGTCTCGATTACGAACAATGCGTCGTTCAACTGTCTCGCCACGAAACTGATCGTGACATCGAAGAATTGGACCCAGCGCGAGCAGTTCCTGCAACTGATTCGGCATCATCTGGATGAAACGCCGCTCCGGCCGGCGTACTACCCTGGAGCCGTTGAAAGGTATCAGCGGTTCGCTCGAAAACAAATTCAGGCGGATGCACGTGGTTGCCTGCCGTGGACACTGCTGACCGAAGTGTCCATCGCAGAACGGCCTGAAATGTTTCACGAAGAGTCGTTTGTCTGCGTCTGCGCAGAGACTCAGCTGGCTGGGGACACTCCGGAACAGTTCCTCGACGCGGCCACTGCGTTTGTGAACGACCGGGTTCATGGGACGCTGTGTTCGTCCGTGACAGTCCCACCGGGATTCCGTCGTCAGTACGGCGCAGCGTTTGAACGTTGCCTCGCGAACCTTCGGTACGGTTCCGTCTGCGTGAATCAGTGGTCAGGACTTGCCTACGGACTGACCAGTCCGCCTTGGGGAGCGTATCCCGGTGCCACATTGAAGGATGTCCAGAGCGGTATCGGAAATGTGCATAATACGTACCTGCTGGATCGCGTAGAAAAAACAGTGCTGGAAGGACCCTTGGTCAACTTCCCGACGCCAGTTTGGTTTCCTTCACATCGAAACGCCGTCAATGTGGCAACTCGACTGTTTCGTTTGTACCATCAACCGTCAATGTTCCAGCTTCCTGGGCTGTTTGCGGCCGCGATTACTGGGTAGTCTCTCCACTTTGCTTCAAGGGAATCGGCAGTGCAGAAGAAAACGCTTTGCCCATTAGTCATCCTGATTTTGTCGATCTGGTTATCCACCGCATCAGTGAGTCGGGCGGAACAAAAGGCTGGCGATGATTCAACCAATCCAAAAGCGACGACGACGGTTCTGCAGCCCGGTGACAGCGTTCAGTTCGAGTTACAGGCGGCGTTGATCAACGCCTCGCCGGGCGACATCATTGAACTCAAAGCTGGCACGTATCACTTCAACACTGAACTGAATGTGGCGTGTGACAACGTCACGATTCGCGGTGCCGGACGTGACCAGACCGTGCTGTCCTTTCGCAAACAGTCCGCTGGCAGCAGCGGGATCATTGCGACAGGGAATGCGTTTGTCATTGAGAATCTTGCCGTTGAAGACACGGTTGGAAACGCGATCAAAGTTCTGGGCGCGCAGGACGTTACGTTCCGCAACGTCCGCGTCGAATGGACTGCGGGACCGAAATCCACGAATGGTGCCTATGGAATTTATCCGGTTGAGTGCCGGAATGTCCTGATCGAAGACTGTGTCTCCATCGGAGCGTCAGATTCGGGGATTTACGTCGGCCAGTCGCAGGATGTGATTGTCCGCAGATGTGACGCTCGACGAAATGTGGCCGGCATTGAGATTGAAAACACGCTGCGTGCGGACGTTTTCGACAACACGGTCAGCGACAACACCGGCGGAATTCTGGTATTCGATCTGCCGGGGCTGAACCTGACCAATGGTGGCTATGTGCGAGTTTTTCGCAACCGTATTACCGACAACAATCACGAAAACTTCGCGCCGAAAGGCACGATTGTGGCTGACGTACCGGCCGGGACCGGACTCATGCTGATGGCGACCGACAATGTTGAAATCTTTGACAACGATGTGACCGGCCACCAGACCAGCAATGTGCTTGTGGTCAGCTTTCTGATCACAGAACGCAAAATCCATGATGACAAGTATGATCCGTTTTCTGAAAGCGTGTCGATCCATCATAACAGAATTGCGGGTGGTGGATTGAAGCCTGCCGGGCAACTTAGCGCGATGTTGGCTCCGCTGACCGGTGGCGTGTTTCCGGACATCCTGTTTGATGGATTGTTGAACCCTGCGAAGCTCAAGGATGCAAACGGGTCGAAACCGGTCCAATTGCGAATTCGCGACAATGGAGATGCAACGTTTGCCAACGTCAACGTCGGTGATTTCTCGCTCGCAAACATCACGGCCGGAAAGTACAGCATCGGGCGCGACCTTGAGCCGTACGGCGCAGACATCCCGCAGCTCGATCCTGTCACTCTGCAGCCGCATGCCAAGGCGTCATCCCAGGGAAACCCGGCTGCGGCAGTCTACCGGGCGGCACCGCAGAAATTGTCGATGTGGGGACTGTTTGTGGACAGTAGCAATCGCTGGGAGCCCGCTCAGGATCTGATCGAGTATGAGTTGAACACACCGTTGTTCTCGGACTATACAATCAAACATCGCTATGTCCGACTTCCAAAGGGCGGGCAGATGACATGGCATGATACCGAATCACTCGGGTTTCCCGTGGGCACGGTCATTGCCAAGACATTTGCCTACCCGGACCCAACGGCTGATCGCACTCCAGGTGAGCGGTTTGTAGAAACTCGCATCGAACTTCTGGAATCCTCTGGCTGGTATGGCTACTCCTACGTCTGGGACGCAGATCAGTCCGATGCGACATTGAGCCTTGGAGGTGGTGCAGTCGATGTTTCATGGATAGGTGATGATGGCAGTCTGCAACACAACAAGTACCAGATCCCGAACGCCAACCAGTGTCTCAGTTGCCACAGCAGCGACAACAAATACGTACCGCTGGGAACCACAGCCCGAAATCTCAACAGACGTGGCGTGAATAAAAGGGTCACGAATCAGCTTGCTTATTTCGTTGAATGCGGCGTGCTGCAGGGATGCCCGCCTGCAGCGGATCGTCCGACGCTTGCGGAATATGATAATCCAACCAGTGGATCTTTGGATCAAAGAGCCCGCGCATGGCTGGAAGTAAACTGCGCGCATTGTCATCAACCGACGGGTTCTGCAAGGACGTCCGGGCTGGACCTCAGAACAGTGCAGGCCGATGCCGCAAAGTTCGGTGTCTTCAAATCGCCGGTCGCAGCTGGAAACGGTACCGGCGGCCGACGATATGATATTGTTCCGGGCAAGCCAGATGAATCAATCCTGATGTATCGGCTGGAGACAGAGGAACCCGGCGCGCGAATGCCAAGCCTGGCTCGCACTATGGTTCATGCGGAATCAAATCGCCTGATTCGAGAGTGGATTCTGTCGCTGCCTCCCGATCCCGTTGCGACTCGGAAATAGAATTCGAGTCGTGTTCAGATGCTGCTTTCTGTCGCATACCTTGACAAGGTCAGCCGTGACTCGATCCCCGACCGTCAACGGTGGACCTTGGTACGCGCTGTCCGTTTTTGCTGATTGGAAGTATTCGGCTCCTGTCGATGGCCTGAAACAGGAGTTGTTCGCAAATTTCACCGATACTGATTCCGCGAGCACGTGCAGACATCGGGACAAGACTGTGGGAGGTCATGCCGGGAATCGTGTTGATTTCCAGGATCCAGGCCTGCCCTGCTGAATCGACACGGAGATCCGTGCGACTGATTCCGGTGACTCCGCAGGCTTTGCAGGCGGCCAGGACAATCTCGGTGAGATTGGCGGGCAGATTGTTGGGTGCGACTTCGTACCGGGTTTTTTCGTCGGTGTATTTAGCGTAATAATCATACCAGCGGGCGGACGGCAGTATTTCAACGGCTGGAAACGCCTCACCATTGACGACCGGGACCGTTATTTCGCGGCCCGCGATGTATTTTTCGATCAGGAACACTTCTCCCCAGCGCGCAGCTTCAGAGGCAGCGGCTTCGATTTCCAGTTCCGAATCGACAATTGAAATGCCGACACTTGATCCCTGGGCTGCCGGCTTCACAACCTGCGGATAGCCGATCTGGCGTGACGCATTCTTGATCGATTCGCTGGACGCATTGCGTGGCAAAGCAAGGCCAGGGGCGACTGGCAGTCCGGCGTTTGCCAGGATTTCACGAGTTGCGACTTTGTCAAACGTCAATGCGGACGCTTCAGCAGAACTTCCGAGCCACGGTATTCCCATTCGTTCCAGATCTCGCTGCAACGTCCCGTCTTCACCGCCCGTACCATGCAGCATGGGAAGGATTACATCCGTGCTGCGGGGGATTTCATGCAGAGCCAGGTTTGCCGGATCGAATTGCAGGACCCGATGCCCGCGCTGTTTCAATTCCGCAGCGACGCAGCCACCGCTCTCCAGACTGACCTCCCGCTCTGCCGAGACACCACCTGCCAGAACAACGATTCGCAACGGGCCACATTGTGGAATGGTTGGTAACACTGCAGATCCTCCGTATTACTAACAGTTCAATTCTTGTCGTGCCGCAAAGGTTTCCGCACGGCAGTTGCGCACGTTGTTTGGTACTTGTCTGTTGTGCGATGGACGGATTGCCACAAAAAAAACATCGCTGGTTTCGCCCGCAACGCAAAGTAGCCATCACGCTCCGCCGTGATGAGCATTTGTCAATCGACATTCATCAACCTGGACATAGTTCCACATCAGCCCCGTTGCATGGGACTGAAGGAGAATCAGCGCGATGTCTCGATTCATGTGGCCCTGTTCAAGGCTCGTCACGGCGGAGCGTGACGGCTACTTTACGATTTGTCCGTGATCGATGCCGAACCCTGGTGAGCCGGCAGTCTATGCATGAGAACAACTTCTGGAAACTGCCGCCCAAAACCTTCGCAGGACAGCACGAATTCAAGTGTTAGTAGTACAGGGACGTATAAGAGGTAAGGCCCAACAGGAAAAGTCAGCGACCGAAACGAACGAGCAAAGATTTTTGTGCCTTTTTGTACTACTAACAGTTGAATACTTGTTTTCTCGCGGCGATTTTCAGGGGTCCCATTGCAGAAGTCAGCTCTGGTGTGGCAGAAACATTTATTGCAGAAAA
>JAYSPO010000729.1:0-10891 GCA_043722015.1 Candidatus Kuenenia sp.
CATGCATTTTTTTGCCCCGAACGTTTTCGCTTCTAAAACGTCGCATTGACGGTGGCGGACGCGCGAATTCCGCAGCTTAGCTTTGCAGCGGGCCGTTGATTCTTTTGCCGCGTTCCGCATCACCGGCGCGGACAAGCCCGGCAGCGAAGGGCCTGACATCCCCGAGTATTGCTCGCATCCGGCGACCAGTCCCTTTCCGTCTGAGGCAGGTTCACCGCGACTGCCGGTGAAAGAGCCGCCAGAAATTCCCGTGGATGATCCGAAAACCTGGGCCAATGTGGACGACTTTGGGGCCGACCCGACCGGACAACAGGATTCCTCCGCGGCGATTCAGAAAGCGATGGATTCAGGTGCGACAACCGTCTTTCTGCCCGGCTTTTATGCGATGCAGAAGACGGTCATCATTCACGGAAAGGTACGACGCGTTGTCGGCACGGGCGGATGGGTTGACTACAACGGCCAGGCGAAGCCCGACTTCCGCATCGTCGATGGCGTATCGCCGGTCGTGTCGCTGGAACATTTCTCGTACATGCACGGTGGCCTTGAAATCGACACGCGCCGCACGATTCTTCTTCGCAGCGTTTCCGACTGCGACCTCACTTTTTCCCGGAAGGCCGAAGGAGGCGAACTTTTCTTCGAGGACTTCGTCACGCATGACCTCAAACTGAAAAAGCAGCGCGTCTGGGCTCGCCAGCTCAACGTCGAAAACGAAGGCACGCATGTCGTCAACGATGACGGCGATCTGTGGGTCCTTGGGATGCAAAACAGAACGCGGCGGCACGCTGCTGGAAACACGTAATGGCGGGCGCAGCGAAGTTCTCGGTGGCTTCAGCTACACGACGACCGCTGGAAAAATCGCCCCCATGTTTGTGACCGACAATTCGTCTGCCTGCACGTTCTTCAACGAAGTCTGCTACAGCGGCGACCCGTTTGCGACACTCATCCGCGAAACCCGTAAAGGCACGACTCGGAGCATCGACCGAGGTGCCGGGACAACGACGCCATACCGCTCGGTCATCGGGTTCCAGAACGTACCATGAAAATCCGGCATTGACTGCCGGATATTCATTGTGCGGCAGTTGCCACCATGGTTCGAGAATCTCGGCAAGCGTCAGGTCAAAGCGCCGAAAGTCTACGTGCGAGACAGCGGCCTGCTGCACACGCTGCTGGGCATTATCAATCAGCGAGATCTGGAACATCACCCGAAAGTCGGCGCTTCCTGGGAAGGCTACGCCGTCGAAGAAGTCCTCAAGGCACTGCAACCGGACGAGGCATATTTCTGGGCCACACACAACGTAGCCCTCACCGCACCGCGTGAGGATCACGGCTGTGAGCGTCATGGTCAAACTATTCCGCTGCAGCTTTTTCCAGCTCCGCGATGTTCAGTTTCGTCATCTGGAACAGAGCCTGCATGACTCGCCCGGCTTTGGCAGGGTCCGGGTTACTCATCAGTTGTCCGATGTTGGCCGGCACGATCTGCCACGACACGCCAAACTTGTCAACCAGCCAGCCGCATGATACTTCCTTGCCACCTTCGGACAGGCTGCTCCATAGCCTGTCGATTTCCGCCTGTGTTTCGCAGGCGACTGACAGTGAGAACGCATGGCTGAATTCCCATGGCTGCCCAACATTGAGTGCGATGAACAGCATTCCGGCCAGCTCAAATTCAACGGTCATCACAGTGCCGGTGGCCGGGTTGTTCGTTGTTTTCACGATCTTTGAATCAGGCAGGATTGAGACGTAGAAGTCGGCGGCCTCTTCCGCCCCGCTGTTGAACGACAGAAACGGGGTGATCTTTTGTTTGATCTGCATTGGTGAACTCCTGAAAGTGATATCAAAGCATGACATTTTCCGTTTGCCAGTTCAATCAACCGGTCCGATGCCTCGTTCGAGGGGTGCAGTCGCGGATTTCGGTAGGTCCTGCTTGCCGAGCAGGACTTCGCGGCCACGCCGCGACTAGCGACGAGTGGTGGTCGAAAGGAGGGCCACGCGGCGACGTGGAGCGGATGTGCGACCCATGGCGGTTCGCCTTACGGCGAAAGTCCTTTCCGGCAGAAAGGACCTACCAAACACAGTCCTTTCCGGCAGAAAGGACCTACTTTAACAATCATCGGAGACTGCACCCCGTTCGAGTAGAGTCGGATTCTATTGCGACAAGAACGCTTTTCTCCGCACAAAAGTCAGAGTAATATCCGGGTCATATGATAAAAGGAAAATCAATACAGATTGTTTTGTCTGCCTGTCTCATCGGAATGATCGGCAACAGCCTGTCCGCAGGGGCTGAGGTGTCTCTCTTCGTGGCGCCTGGCGGCAGTGATCGGAACCCCGGGACGGAGGAGCAGTCGCTGGCGACGCTTGGCCGCGCACGCGATCTGGCTCGCGACCTCCGGGCGAAGCAGGCCGGGCCGCTGACCATCCTGATGCGTTCCGGCGTCTACTATCTGCCGGAGACACTGGCGTTTTCTCCGGAAGACTCGGGCGTGAGGAATGCGCCGTTGATCATCGCAGCCGCGCCTGGCCACACGCCGGTGATCAGCGGCGGGCTGAAGTTGGACCTCGCCTGGAAGTCCGGCGCTGACGGCGTCATGGAAGCGACCACGCCCGCGGGGCTAACCATCGACCAACTCTGGGTGAACGGCAAACGGCAAATCATGGCCCGATTTCCGAACCGCATCGAAGGCAGGAATCTCTTCGATCGGTGGGACCTGAAACACGACGGACGCTCCGAGTCGTCCGAGGATGCATTGTCCAGGGATCGTATCGCGCGCTGGAGAAATCCTGCTGGTGGCTACCTTCATGCGATGCACCCGGGGCTCTGGGGCGACATGCATTGGCTCATCAAAGGAAAGATGCCCGACGGCAGCCTGGAAATGGAGGGCGGCTGGCAGAATAACCGGCCGGGTCCCATGCACGGCAAGTATCGCTTCGTCGAGAACCTGCGCGAGGAACTCGACGCGCCCGGCGAATGGTTCCACGATGCCACGGCCAACATGCTTTACTTTATCCCCGAGGCCGACACGGAATTGAAAGCAGCGACCGTCGAAGTCGTGCGGTTGTCGCACCTCATCGAGTTCAAGGGTTCGAAGGAGAAACCAGTTCAGTTCATCGAGTTGCGCGGGCTGACGTTCCGCCATGCGGCACGCACATTCATGGACAACAAGGAGCCGTTGTTGAGGAGTGACTGGACCGTTTACCGTGGCGGCGCGGTGGTCTATGATGGTGCCGCCGACTGCACGGTGGCTGACTGCACCTTCGACCAGGTTGGCGGCAACACGATCTTCGTCAACAACTGGAATCGCCGAATCGCCGTGCGAGGTTGCCTGATCCATGACAGCGGTGCCAACGGCGTGGCGTTTGTCGGCGACCCAAAGGCAGTTCGCAGTCCGCTCTTTCGTTACGGTCCTCAGGACTACGCTTCGCTCGATCGGACACCAGGCCCGCTGACCGACAACTTTCCCGCTGAATGCATCGTCGAAGACTGCCTGATCGCGCGAACCGGTCGCGACGAGAAGCAGACTGCACCGGTGCAGATCTCCATGGCGCAGGACATCACCGTCCGGCACTGTTCGATCTACGACGTTCCTCGCGCGGGGATTAACATCAGCGAAGGCACGTGGGGCGGGCATCTGATCGAATTCTGTGACGTCTTCAATACTGTGCTGGAGACCGGCGACCACGGCAGTTTCAACTCGTGGGGCCGCGATCGCTTCTGGGATCCGAGCATTCAGGAAGGCAACAGGCAAGTGGCGGCTGATCCCGGCCTACCGCAGCTGGACGTGGTCAAGCCGGTCGTGATTCGCAACAACCGCTGGCGCTGCGATCACGGCTGGGACATCGATCTCGACGATGGCTCAAGCAACTACGAGGTCTACAACAACCTCCTGCTGAACGGCGGGCTGAAGCTGCGCGAAGGGTTTTTCCGCAAAGTCCACAACAACATCACCGTCAATAACAGCCTCCACCCGCACTGCTGGTATGACCAGAGTCAGGACGAAGTGACAGGCAATATCTTCATGGGCTCGTACCAACCAGCTGGCGGAATGCCGACGGGCAAGTGGGGCAAGGAGGTCGATCGGAACTTCTTCACCACCAGCGACGGCGACCGGACGCGCTTTGCGGACAACGGCTGCGATGCGAATTCGCTCGTCGGCGACGCTCAGTTCATTGATCCGGCCACGGGCGACTACCGCCTTAAAGAGACCTCACCGGCATTACAGCTGGGGTTCAAAAATTTCCCGATGGATCAGTTCGGCGTGCAGAAGCCGGAGTTGAAGAAGATTGCCAAAACACCTGCGTTGCCGGGTCTGCAGGCTGCGGTTGCCGAGACAACACCAGCGAAGCCGCGTAAGACGGCGTACTGGCTGCAGGCTTCGGTGAAGGTACTGGTCGGCGAAGAGTTCTCGGCCTTTGGCGTCAGCCGCGACGCGGGTGGACTGCAGTTGCTGGCGATTCCGGCTGGATCGGCTGCGGCGAGAGCGGGTCTCCAGAAGGATGACCTGTTGATGACTGTGAACGGCAGGGCACTGAAGCAACTCGGCGATCTGGCCCAGGCGATGAACGACGCCGACGGGAACCCGCTGGAGGTCGAATTTGTCCGCAACCAAAAACGGCAGAAGGTCCAGATCGCAGCGTATCCTGTCGTCGCTGGGGAGGACTCGGACAACGGAACGTTCAAGCTGATTGCTTTGGCGGATGCTGCAGGGTGTCTTCCAATTCAGGCGATCACGTCCATGCCGGGGACCAACAATGAGCCCTTGGCGACACTTCGGGACGGCAAACCGGCCGCGAACTATGGCCCGGTGTTTTCGAATAACACTGCCGTGGGACTCTACAAGATCGACCTCGGCATGGCGCAGGAACTGCTTGAAATCAACACCTGGTCCTACAGCGAAGGTGCCCGCGGGCCGCAGAATTTCGTGATCTACGGCAGCGCGACGGACATCGATCCTGGCTGGTCCATCGACGATGCCGAAAGCTTCACACCGATCGCTGAAGTCAATACAAAGGGTCTGCACAACGCGAGGTTCAATGCGACGAGCGTGCGACACAGCGAGGGCACGAGCCTTGGTGCGTTCCGCTGGCTGATCTGGGCGAGTTATCCGTTGAACGCGACCGGCGAACACACGGCGTTTCAGGAACTGCAGATCCGGAAGGTTCAGTCCAGATGAAGAGCGCACTGCGTCGGAACGAATTGCCGCAAAATACTCAGACAGTCGGGCAGGCACACCGTTTCGCTGTCATGGAGTGCCTGCGTTCCGCTTGTCACACCCTACAAATTCATAACTGGAAGACAGTGGGTTTGGTCTTCGCAGCCTTGCGAGCGTGAATCGGATGCTTGATACTCCCTTGCGTTGTGTTCAAGTGTTTCCAGGGGGGAGGGGATTTGTTATGAAAATGGCATTGCATTTCGTGCTGTTTGGTTTTGCTTTCGGAATTCCGGTCAGTGCGTGGCCACTCCTGGCAGTTGAGCCGTCAGAAAAAGCAGCCGAGCGAATTGAAACGGTGGTTGCTCATTCCCAGCCAAGTTTCCAGCTGGCCAACGATCAGGTCCGGCTCAGTGTGACGGAGACCGGCGGGCACATGGCTCCGGTGAAGTTCTATGCTGATTCGAAGACCCCGATCGAACCGTATTACATCAGTCCCTGGCAGGACGAGCCGAAGACCGAAATGCCCGCTCCGGTCTTGAATTCCCTGCGTGGCGATTTCTTCTGTATGCCGTTCGGTGGCAACGCCGATCCTGTCAATGGCGAGAAGCACCCGCCGCATGGTGAGATCGCCGGGTCGAAGTGGAAGGCGATCAGCGTTGAGGATGTCGGTGACGTTACAACGCTGACTTTGGAGTTCGAGACTCAAATCCGCAAGGGCAAGGTCACGAAAAAACTGTCGCTGGTGAAGGGCCAGAACGTCGTGTATTCGAAGCACACGATTGAAGGCTTCGCTGGTCGCGTGCCGCTCGGCCATCACGCCACGCTGGCGATGCCCGAGAAGGAAGGTGCCGTGCATCTCGCCAGCAGCAAGATCCGGTTCGGCATGACTTGTCCCGGCGTTTTCAGCGACCCGAAGAAGGGCGAGTATCAGGCTCTGCTGCCCGGCGTCCAGTGGACCGATCTGACGAAAGTTCCGGTGATGGCGAAAGATGCTGCGGACGCCGACCTGAGCAAGCTGCCTGGACGGTACGGGTTTGCCGATCTTGTGCAGTTAGTGAACGACCCGGCGGGCGATCAACCGGCGTGGATGACGGCGACCTTTACCGACGCTGGCTATGTCTGGTTCTCTCTCAAGGATCCGAAGGTCCTGGCGAGCACGGTCTTCTGGATGGAGAACCACGGTCGCCACGGTCATCCCTGGAACGGGCGGAACAACTGCCTCGGCCTTGAAGACGTGACGAGTCACTTCGCCGACGGACTCGCACCGTCGATCGCCGAAAATGTGCTGTCGAAGCAGGGAGTTCCCACCACGCTCGAACTGAAGGTCGACGAGCCGACCGTCGTGAACTACATTCAGGGCGTCGCACGGGTCCCCGCCGACTTCGACCGCGTCGTCACGATGGAGTTCGGTACCGGAGAGATAACGCTGGTCTCGCCGGATGGAAAACGCATCGCCGTGCCCGTGAATCATCAGTTCACAAAAACGGGGAATGTGAATTGAGGCTCGGGGACGTCGAGTAGTGAAACTCATCGAATTTTCTTACCGTGTATTAAGCAACCATTGGTAGACTCCTGTGAAACGATCAAGTAATTCTGCGATTTTTCTGGCCGTAGTGTTGACGATCTGCAACAGTTTGGTCGGGCCGAGTGTCAATGCGGCGGACAAACCGCATTTTCGTGATCTTCTATGCTGATGACCTCGGCTGGGGAGAAACGGGCGTGCAGGGCAATAAGGACATCCCGACCCCGCATATCGACTCGATCGCAAAAAACGGCATCCGCTTCGAGCAGGGCTACGTCGCCGCTACGTACTGCAGTCCATCGCGAGCCGGTTTAATGACCGGTCGCTATCCGACTCGTTTCGGGCATGAGTTCAACAGCGTCGCCAGAGTGAGCGGCCTGCATCTGAAAGAAACAACGCTTGCCGATCGCCTCAAGGGCCTTGGCTATGCCACCGCATGTGTTGGCAAGTGGCATCTCGGTGACGGTCCGGACTATCGCCCGACCAAACGCGGCTTCGATGAATTTTTCGGAACGCTCGCTAACACTCCGTTCTTTCATCCAGCCAATTTCGTCGATTCGCGAATCTCAGATGACGTTCAGAAGATCGACGACGAGGCGTTTTACACAACCGATGCGTACGCCGACCGTTCGGTGGACTGGATCGAGAAGAACAAATCAAAACCAATGTTTCTTTATTTGCCGTTCAACGCCCAGCACGCGCCGCTGCAGGCTCCGCAGAAGTATCTGGACCGTTTTCCAGGTATCACTGACAAGACACGAAAACTGTTCGCCGCGATGATGTCGGCCATGGACGACGCTGTGGGTCGCGTGATGGGAAAGGTTCGGGAGATCGGGCAGGAAGAGAATACGTTGTACTTCTTCATTGGCGACAACGGCGGCCCGACGAACAGCACAACTTCCAAAAACGGCGGACTGCGCGGCTTCAAGCACGAAACCTATGAAGGCGGTCCACGCGTTCCGTTTTTCGCACAATGGAAGGGAAAGCTGCCAGCTGGAAAAGTGTATGAGTCCCCCGTCCAGAATCTCGACGTACTGCCAACAATTGTGACCGCTGCCGGAGGAACTGTGGATCCGGCCTGGAAACTGGACGGTGTGGACCTGATGCCCCATCTGACGGGAGCCAACACGTCGCGTCCTCACGAACGACTCTACTGGCGCTTCGGTGAGCAATGGGCCGTGCGGCAGGGAGACTACAAGTTGGTTGTGTCGAACGGAGGCAGCGGAAAACCTGAACTCTACAACCTTGCTGCCGACCAGAGCGAATCCAAAGATCTCGCCAGCGCTGAACCGGACAAAGCCAAAGAACTACAGGCACTGTGGGACACATGGAGTGCCGAACAAGCAGAGCCCAGCGCAGTTGATGCACCGGCTGGTAAAGGCAACAAGAAGACCGGTGAAAAAAATAAGAAGAAGGCGGCGGCGAAGTAATTTTCCGGAGCTGCACAGTTCTGCAGGGGAGATTCCATTTTGCCGTAGCCGGATTCGTCAGAATTCGGGACGTTCTAAACCTGAATTGGCGGGAATCGAACGGCTGATCATTTCGGCGTACCAGGAAAAAGCAATGTATAACACTCTTCGATCGCTCCGTTCATGGGTCCTGCTACTCGCTGGAATAGCCTGCGGCTGTGCGTCATCGTTTCTCGTCGCGCAAGAGAAGGCGACTCCCGCAGCGACGTTGACGATCGACGCCATCTTCACCGAACAGCAGTTCAAACTCGAACCTTTCTCCGGGCATTGGCAGGCTGACAGCCAGGGATTTGAATTGATCCGCAAGGATCCGGTGACTGGAGCGACTTCGATTGCGAGGATCAGCCTCACCAGTCCTCAAGCGGAAGAGATTCTGGTACCGGATGAATGGCTGCGACCGACTCCGACCGACAAGCCGCTGAACATCGACGCCTACGAATGGTCGGCCGATCGCACGAAGTTACTGATCTTCACGAACACGCGCCGGGTGTGGCGACTCAATACGCGAGGAGACTATTGGGTGCTGGAACTTGCCAGCAAGCGACTCTACAAACTCGGCGGTAATGTGCCCGAAGCGACTTTGATGTTCGCGAAGTTCTCACCTGACGCGACAAAAGTCGGTTACGTCCACGAACGAGATCTGTACGTTCAATCGCTGGCAGATCTATCGATCGTGAAGTTGACGGCTTCCGACGCGCCGACGAAAATCAATGGGACCTTCGATTGGGCCTATGAGGAAGAATTCTCGCTGCGCGACGGTTTTCGATTCAGCCCCGATGGAAAACGCATTGCCTTCTGGGAGATCGATGGTTCGGGAATCGAACTGTTTCCACTTGTCGACAACACGTCCACTTTGTATCCCAAAATTCAGTATATCCCTTACCCGAAGGTGGGCACGACAAATCCGGCGGCAAGAATTGGAGTCATTGATCTGGGAACTCTGGCAACAACCTGGGCAAAGATTCCTGGCGATGTTCGCGAAAACTACCTGCCGCGTATGGAATGGATTGATTCCAATCAGTTGGCAATCCAGCACCTCAACCGCCGACAAAATCAATGGAAACTGTACCTTGCCGATGCGGTCTCGGGAGACTCGAAAGTCGTTCTGGGCGAAGACGCCGCCGACTGGATCGATGTCCATGACGAGACTATTTGGCTAAACGATAAGTCGCGTTTTCTTTGGTTGAGCGAAAAGAGTGGCTGGCGACACATCTACCTGGTTTCGCAGGACGGCCAATCGATTTCGCCGCTGACGAATGGCGCGTTTGATGTGATCGAAGTTCTGGGAATCGATGAAGACGAGAAGCTCGTGTACTTCTATGCTTCACCAGACAACGCGGCGCAAAAGTACTTGTATCGGGTCAGCCTTGATGGCAGCGGGCTGAAGCGAGTCACTCCGGCGAATCAATCGGGAACTCATCGATACGTCCTGTCTCCGGATCGCAAGCGCGCCCTGGTGACGGTGTCGCGATTCGCTGAACCGCCACGCACCGATGTGGTGCGCCTGAGCGATCACTCCGTGGAATTTGTCGTCGATGCGAACGATGCCCTGAAACGCAAGGTCGCAGCGTCGCAGCTCCCGGAGCATGAGTTCTTTCGAGTCGATATCGGTCAGGGCGTTGAGCTGGACGCCTGGAGTATTCTGCCATCGAATTTCGATCCGACAAAAAAGTACCCGCTGATTGTGTTCGTCTACGGTGAACCCGCCGGACAGACGGTTCTTGACCAATGGGGCGGCGACCGATCTCTTTGGCATCACATGCTGGCTCAACAAGGCTACGTCGTGATGAGCTTTGACAATCGCGGCACACCCAGCCCGCGCGGCCGTGAGTGGCGTAAAAGCGTGTACCGCCAGATCGGCATTCTGGCATCGGCCGACCAGGCTGCTGCGGTGAAATCCGTGCTCGCATCGCGTCCGTACCTGGACGCGAGTCGCGTGGGAATCTGGGGCTGGAGCGGCGGCGGGTCGATGACGCTCAACATGCTCTTCCGTTACCCGGACATATACGCGTCCGGAGTCTCCGTCGCGCCAGTTCCGAATCAACTGTACTACGACACGATCTACCAGGAACGTTACATGGGGCTACCGACCGACAACGCGGAAGACTATCGGTTGGGTTCTCCGATCACGTTCGCTCACCAACTCAAGGGCGATTTACTCCTGATCCACGGCACGGGCGACGACAACTGTCACTACCAAACCAGCGAGCTTTTGATCAATGATCTGATCAAACACAACAAATCGTTCTCCATGTTTGCGTACCCGAATCGCACACACGCAATCCGCGAAGGGGAGAATACGACTCGGCATCTGTATCAGATGATGACATCGCATTTCCTGAAGACATTGCCAAGCGGACCTCGCTGAGGACTGACGTCTGGCGAACGTCAGAGTGGGACGTCGCCTGCACGCGGGCTCGTCCCCGTAGAGCGAAGATCACTACTAGAATCAGTCATCCGGAAAACAAGGACTGTTCTTCAATGCCGCCTCAGATCTTCCTCGGCTTTACGACCCGGGAAGTGGACGGAAGGATTTGATGAATCGAACGGCTATGTTGACGCCCCGGCGGAGCTTGCCTCCGTCGAGCGGGGATCATCACCAGCATCGGAACAGAAGATGATCCTGGCCACCATGCGGCTTGTCCGCATGGAGCCGTGATGCCATTGATCATCGCTCTACGGAGACAAGCTCCGCAGTGGCGAAGACGCGATCATGACTTTTTGTCTGGTGATGATCATCGCTCGATGGGGGC
>JAYSPO010000730.1:0-1189 GCA_043722015.1 Candidatus Kuenenia sp.
TGGCACGGTCACCGGCATCCGGATGAACAGCTCGACGGCTGGGGAGAAGATGGTCCGACCTTCGGACCGTTTCCACTTTTTCACATGACCTACGGCTGCGAAATCAAGTTCGGTGATAACGGATACTGTCTCAATCTCGTTGAAGAGTTTGTGTACTACGACGGCATGTACTACGGCGACTGGTCATTCTGTGATCAGCTCGACGAAGGAATGCAGTCCGGTCTGGTGACGTTTGATCCCCGCAAGGCTGTCCGTGCCGATCGTCGGCCTGGAAATCTTCAGCCTTGTATTTCTCAGAACGAAGGAGGTGTTTCAGACACAGGAGCACACAACATGGATCCTCAAATTGCGTGGCAGGAACTGCTGGATGCGTTTCATCAGCTCGACTGGGACCGCGTTCGCGATCTCGCCGATGGCCTGCTGCAGTGGATGGACCGTGGCGGTTTCCCTCCGGAAACGTCTGCCGTCTGCAAAGCTGTGGATGGTGATTCAAACGAGCCGCCTCGGACGCTTGGCTCGGAATGGAATCGGACTGTAGCTCAGGCTGCGTGCCGATACGCTCTGGACCTGGCAAATCAGGTGCTCAATGACCCGGATGGAATTCCTCACGGAGTTCCGTTCACGCTGTCGTGCTGCAGTTGCGATGTCGATGGCCCGGGCGACTACTACAAGGCTGTCGACGCCGGTTGGTTTCGTATTCGCTTTGTTCCGCAGAATGTGGGCGAGAACTTCATTGGTCTCTGCCCAAATTGTGAATAGTTCGGTGAAGAACTTCGCTGAGCCGTTCAAGATTGTCATCAGGCTCCGCCGTGATGATCACCGCACGTGGCGTGCGGCGTACGATCCATGGCGATTCGCCGTGGATCAAATTCAGACAGCCCGAATCGTTCGGGCTGTCATCTCTCTGTTGTTTGTTTGTTGAATAGAAAGTTGACCCATGTCAAAACAGAATGGTTCTCCCGCCAAAGCTCCGGTTCACGAAGTGCGACTCGGACGGATTAAAGCCGCCGTCTGGGAAAACACGACCGAAAACGGAGTCCGGCACAATGTCACGCTCAGCCGTCTCTACAAAGACGGTACCCAGTGGAAAGACTCTGCCAGCTTTGGCCGAGACGATCTTCCACTGGTCATCAAAGTCACCGATCAGGCACACGACTGGATCTTTAATCAGTCTGGCCAGTCCGGCACC
>JAYSPO010000731.1:0-1578 GCA_043722015.1 Candidatus Kuenenia sp.
GGTCGTGCTCGTCGGAAACGGCGGGGGTTACGGCTATGGCGTGATGGGCAGCACGCATCATGCTCTGGAAGACTACGGAGTGCTTTTGACTTTGTCAGGGATGCAGGTTGTCATTCCAGCCTTCGACGACGATTTATCGACACTGATTCCGGCCCTGTTTGAGTCCAGGTCCCCGACGTACCTGCGACTGGGACTTGGCGAGCAGCCAAAGGCGTGGGTGACTCCGCCGTTTGCTCCGTGGAGGAAACTGGTTTCCGGACACGGCGGGACTCTGATCGTCGTCGGTCCCCTGGCTGGTTCATTGTGGGCGGCGTGTGCCGAGAAACCGGAATTTACAAGGCCGAACTTGTGGTGTCTGAGCCAGTTGCCGCTTTCGAAACTTCCCGAAGAACTTTTGAACGATCTTGAAAAGTCTTCAAGGGTGACGATTGCCGAAGAACATGTCGCCCACGGATCAGCAGGACATGCTTTGTCGATGGCTCTTCTTCAGCGGCAATGCAATCTCGCTTCCCTGAGACATTTCACGGCTCAAGGCTATCCATCGGGCCGCTACGGATCCCAAAAGTTTCACAGGGCGGAATGTGGACTTGATCCGGGTAGTTTACTTGGCACCTTTGAGCATGAGGCGGCGAGATGACTGGTGCCTCGCCAACGACACCTGTCTCGCCGATTTCGGAATTCATGGCGGCCGAAATCCGACGTCTGGACGGACCGATCCTGGTACTGGGAGCCAGCGGCTTCGTCGGCGCGAATCTCATGCGGACAATTCTGAACGTCCGCTGTGATGTCCACGGTACTGCAAGTCGTCTGCCTGCCTGGCGACTGGAGAATATCACAGCGAGCAGCATCCATGTCGTCGACTTGCTCATCGATTCCAACCTTGACGGACTTCTCAAGAAGGTGAGACCGAGAACGGTCTTCAATTGTGTGGCCTTTGGAGCTTACTCGTTCGAGACAGACGGGCAGTTGATCTACGAGACCAATTTCAATTTTACCACCCGCCTGCTGGAACGCTTGCGCAGCCGTTCGATTTCGATGTACGTGCATGCTGGCAGTTCATCGGAATATGGCGACAATTGTGCCGGGCCAGACGAGCATGCCCACCTTGAACCCAATTCACATTACGCCGTGTCAAAGGCAGCGGCGGCGCATCTGATCCATTATTACGGTAAGCATTTACACTTTCCCTGCGCGAATCTGCGTCTGTATTCCGTTTACGGACCACTTGAAGATTCCTCGCGGCTCATCCCCAATCTGGTTCGCCACGGACTGGAGAAGATACTTCCCCAGTTTGTTCGCCCGGACATTTCCCGGGACTTTGTCTACGTTGACGATGTGTCTGCTGCCTTTATCCAGACGGCCCTGCAGATCAAAGAAACGGAGTACGGGGATTCATTCAACATTGGAACGGGTCGAAGGGTCACGATGGCCGACATTGCAAGTGTCGCACAACAGATCTTTGAAGTCACTGATGCGCCTCAATTCACAATGACCAGCCGGCAATGGGATGTTGCTGATTGGTATGCTCAGCCGGAGAAAGCACGCGAGAGTCTGAAATGGACGCCTCAAGTGTCACTG
>JAYSPO010000732.1:0-2115 GCA_043722015.1 Candidatus Kuenenia sp.
GTGAGAACAAAGTTGATGCACGAGAACAACCTCGACAAATCGCCGCCTGAAAATCTTCGCGGAGCAACAAGAAATCAACTGTTAGTAGTACGAATTGACCCAGATAGAAATCAACAATCAATCTGTGTTCATCCGTGTTCATCTGTGGTTCAAACTGTCATTCGCGAAATGTCGTGAACGGTTACGATTAAACAACTCCCATGCGACTCATTTTCTTACCTCGTAATTTTCTTGCCTAAACAAAACCAGACTGTTATTTTCATCCCAGCCCTAACATCCCTCGCTCGCCGAAGGGATCGATCAGTTCCAACCACGTGCCGTATAAATCTCTGAGACACTCGATGTATCGTCGGTCGTTTATTCAATTTGGAGCTATTGCCGCTGCGGGCTGCCTGCCGCTGCTGCGGGACGGTCAGGCTCGAGGAGCGTCGCTCACAGAACCGTCGGTGAAACACATTATTACGATTATGTTGGCGGGAGGATTGAGTCAGCTGGAATCGTTTGATCCCAAGCCTGACGCACCCGCCGTTGTGCGGGGTGAATTCGGGACCATTCAAACTGCGATTCCTGGAGTCAGCTTCAGCGAACACTTGCCGGAGCTTGCCAGAAGTGCCCGGGATCTGGCAGTGTTGCGGGGCGTTTCTCATCAGATCGGGATTCATGATGCAGGGGAAAAATATCTGCTGACCGGCGTGAAAGCCTTTCGTCCGGACACGCCATCGCTGGGAGCGATTACTTCGCGGTGGACTGAAGCACGCACGGAAGTCCCGGTCTATGCGGCGATCCCGTCTTTGAGTCCGAACGCGGGCGAACTCGGTCAACTGCATGAACCCTTTAATTTACTGGGGGACAGTGGACGATTGCTGCAACTTGGGCCGGATCTGGATGATCCTTTGCAGATCCGGGAGTTTGAACGGCGGATCACTTTGCTGAACACAATCAACTTTGGAAATCCGGAGTTGAAGTCCGAAAAGAGTCTCGCTGGACGTACACATGCCTACGAGTCCGCTCATCGGACCCTGCTGGCTCGTCGCCTGCGAACACTTACTGACCTTCAGCAGGAACCGGTCGCCGTTCGAGCGGCCTACGGACAGGGTGAGGAGGGCGACTACCTGTTGTTTGCGCGCAGACTGGTTGAAGCCGGGGTTCGCTATGTGAATGTTCGATTGGCTGGTTGGGATACTCACAGCGATAATTTTCAAGAGTTGAAGTCCCTGCTTCCGCCACTGGACAAGGCGTTGTCATCTTTGATCAGCGACCTGAAAGATCGCGGGCTGCTGTCATCGACGCTGATTGCCCTTGTGACAGAGTTTGGTCGGACGCCGTCTATCAATTCGATGCAGGGCCGCGACCATTGGCCTTCTGCTTACAGTGTCCTGCTGGCGGGCGGGCGAGTTCGGGGTGGGCAGGTTCTGGGCGAAACCGACGCCCAGGCAGCCAACGTGGTGGATGGTCGCTGTTCGCCGGAAGATCTGGCCGTGACCCTGTTGCAGGAAATCGGTATTGTGCCGAATGAAACGTTTGTCCCACCAACCGGGCGAGTCCTGTTGTCTGAAGGTCGATTCCTGCACGAGTTGTTTTGAGTTTGGGAAAGGGGTCAGGAACCAATCGTGCGCAGCACCCTTTGGGCCATTTGGCTATTGGTTCCTGACCCCTTTTCCAAACCAACGTGGCGATGTGATGGAGCCATGGGCTGATTGGTTGCAGCCGGATCCAGCTGCGATTCGGCCCATTCCGGCTTTACGCCGAATGGCGTGGACTTAAACTAAATTCCGCCACGATGGGGCTAGTCCCCGTCGAGCGATGATCAGAACCAGACAAGAGAACGATACGCGATTTTCGCCACTGCGGAGCTCGTCTCCGTAGCGCGATGATCAATGGAATCACGGCTCCACGCGGGCAAGCCGCATGGTGGCCAGGTGCGGGTTCCGGACTTTTTCTGATGATGATCATCGCTCGACGGAGGCAAGCTCCGCCGGGGCGTTGCAAACCCAAGCCTCGTCCCCCCGACGTGACGCCTTGTCGTTACCCACATTTCTGTTCAGAAATCGGCCATCTTTCGTTTTGCCCGAGCCAACGGCGAGGAATTCGCAAGTGTTTCGGCGCATGTGTGAT
>JAYSPO010000733.1:0-9036 GCA_043722015.1 Candidatus Kuenenia sp.
GTGGGGACTCAGATCAAGGAAGGCCCCGGAGCCGGTAGCTGGGATACCACAGATCCACACCGCGACGCTGGCGGACGCATCTATCAGACAACGCTCAGCTTACTGACCCTGGAAGTCTACTACCGCCATCTGCCGATCTATCGCCGCTTCGACGCTGCCGAGACGAAGTCGAAGGATGCGGTGTCGGTCGCAAAACCGTGATGGGAGTCTCTCGCAGATTCAGTATTATTGAATTCCCAACAACCACTGGCTGAAAAACCTCTGCCATGCTGCATCGATTTCCGGGCTTGTCGCCTGATGGCCACAGGTGAGCGGGACATATTCAAAGCGTGATGCCACATTCAGCAGCCCGTAAACATCCTTGGCGCCCGCCACGTAGGCGGCGCTTTGGCGGTCGTCGGAATGCGGAGCAGTCTCTTTATCAGTGCTGCAGCCGATGACCATGAGGGCGCGCGGAGCTGCCAGTGCGAGGAGTTCGTGGTGATCGTGTTCGAAGCCGGGGCGCGTCGGATCGCGATCCAGCAGACTCCATGTCGTACCGCGAAGTTCTTTGACCGGATAGTCGTCAGTCTGAATATCAGTGAACGGTCGCTTCCAGTCCAGATACCACGGATCGTGGTAATTGGAATCGCCATGCATGGCCAGATGCGGGTCAATGGAAACCGTCGCGCGAATTTCCGGAGCGAACGCGGCGACGTATAAGGCCGACTTGGCACTGAGCGAGAACCCGATGAAACCAATGTGTTCGGCATCCACTTCCGGCAGGCTTCGCAGGAATTCTGCTTCCCGTTGAACATCGTGAACCATTTTTGCCATCGGAAGCCAATGTCCGAAACGCTCATAGACTTTGTCGCTCGCACCGTTACTGAAGCTGGTTGCATCGCGGTAGTTACGAATAAAGGACCAGCCCGTGAGAACCACGCAGCCGTGTTGAGCCAGCCACGATCCCCACCATTTCTCCGGCTCGGCATAATCCGGACCGGTTGAAGTCCATGCAATCACAGCCGGACACTTGCCAGGTTGCGCGTGATCCGGAATGAGCAGCACATGTGGCTGCAGAAAATCCGTTTCCATTGGCAATTGCAATTCAATCCGCGTGTAGCCATCACGTTTTTCGCGACTGACTTCGACGGTTTTTGTGATGTCACCAAACCACTTCTGGTCCTTCATGTCCGGTGCCAGTTTTCCCAGGATCTTCGCCCATTGCTGTAACAATTGGGGACGACGCTCAGCATACCATGCCTCCTCCGTCGCAACTCGGCGACCGTCATCCATCACCAGCGGAGACGGCAGCTCGTACTGATGTTGCTTCTTCATCAAATCAATTGTCCACGCTGGCGGCGTATGAAACGTCGTCTGCGCGGTCGCGAATCCGGACCAGAGGCAACAGCAAAGTATGGCGATGTTTTTCATCAAGCATTGTCCTCACAATGGCTTCGGCCACATTCCAGGAGCGGGCGGCAGGATCCGGGTGTTCCCGCCGCCGACACTTGATTCTAATTCAGAAATTCGTTCAGAACGAGTCAGGAAATTTTTCCAAATTTGTCTGCAAAAGCCATTTTTGCCGAGGAAAACAGCTATTGACCTGAACTGCCGATTTCTCTTACTGTCCCTCTCACTCGAACTGCAGTTCCTGCGGTTCAAATCTCCTCTCGTTCTCTCCCCTCTCTCGAATGTCCGTTGATTTCTCCTCCGTTTAATCTGAGGTTGGATCAGGAATCCCTCATTCCGAATCCCAGATTAAGTCATTTGAAATCACACATTCAACATCCCGCCTTTGTTGCCGGTTGCCCGGTAATGTCCCGGAGGATTATTGATGTCTCGTCTCGCTCGCTTGTTCGCTGGTCTGCTCATGGTCAGCTCGTTGAGTGGTTGCTGTCTCTTCGGTCACGGCGGTGGCGGTTACGCCCCCTATGGCGGTGGTGGTGGTGCCTGTGGACCGTGCGGTGCTGCATCTGCCGGCGGTTATCCGTCGGCCATGTATGCACCTGGCATGCAGCAAGCCGCCTTCGCACAACCGCAGATCGGCGGTTACCCCGTTGTGGCTGCCGCACCTCCGCAGGACGTCCTCGGAACATACTGATTTCGATTCTGCACGGACGCAGAAGACCCGCCAGCGGCTGGCTTGCGCAATGGATTGCGTTCAGCCGCTGGTTTTGTCTGTACGCTTCACGCGACTCATCACCGGACGCGCGCATCTGCCTGCGCGTCTGGTACGGATGCACCTGACGAAGACCCTCCCACTTCGTCTCCTCTGCTCCGGTGCCGAGCGATCTGACCATGTTGGATCGCTCGGCATTTTGCTGCGCTCAGCCGTCGTTCCTGAGTTGACCCGCATCTTTCAGCAGCAATCGGATCACGTCCCTGCTGCTGTAGCGAAATTCATATCCCACTTCTTTCGTCAACCGCTCTGGAGTAATCACCCACGGGTAGCGGATGAAATACCACAGGGACGCTGGAAATCGAAAGATCGGCAATCGCAATTCCCACCAGCAGGTCGTAAATGCCCGACACACCGAAAAAGGGATGGGCAACGCTAGCCGGCCCCGCATTCTGGCAAGGTCCTTCATTGTGAACCAATCGACGGGTGCGATATTGAATGGACCTGTCGCATCCGCCTTCAAAATCGCCAGCGACGCCTCAGCCACATCGTCCAGATGCACAAACTGGATGAGCGGATTGTCGCCCCCGGGAAGCGGAAGCACAAACGGCCCAGTGAACAGGGCATTCATGAAATTCGACATGCCGGGTCCATAGATCATGCTGGGCCGAGTCCAACTGACCTTGATTCCCGGCTGCGCAGCGGCAAATTCCTGCAGCATCGTTTCGACCTGAAACTTATCATGAGCATAACGATACTCTGTTCGCGTTCGCAGAGGATGCTCTTCCGTCAACGGAATGCAATTGTCCGGCCACGCTCCGTACGCGGTGGCGCTCGAAGACACCATCAGTCTTGCCGGTCGAACGTCGTTGACTGCGGCTAACAGGTTCCGAGTACCGTTCACGTTGATGTCGTGCATCCGAACCTCATCGCGCATCGGGTTGACGACGAAGGCCAGGTGGACCACGGTATCGGGGTGAAATGCAGCAATCCGATCCTTGAGCCGAGGGCTGGTGATGTCACAGGATTCAAACTGATCCGGCGGGTTCGTTTTCGCAGCGATGACATCCAACCCAAGAATTGTCGCCGAAGGGAACTCACGACGAATCGCAGCGATCAGTGCTCGACCATAAAAGCCGGAACTACCCGCGATCAGAATTCGATCCATGGCCATGTTTTGGTCAGACTCAGTGCAGACGGAATGGACAGAATAGTCATCAGACCCAGCGTCCTGAGTTGCTGCCGAGCAATATGTTAGTGCCAAACCCGGCTGATCACCAGAATGCCATGCGGCGAGACGCGGAGAATGCTTCGGGATTGGTGGTGGATCACGTCGAACCTGCATTCGATTTTTTGCGGAAAAACCCAGATCAGACTCGTGTCGGACGCCATTTCGCCACCAAATCGCACTGGCCAGAACAACCGTTGAAATGGGGATTTTTTTGACAGAAGCACTGGCCAGGCGAACTCCGGACTCTAAAAACGTTCACCGTGTACCTACGTTTTAAGAGACTACCACATGCGGATCGCCATCATAGGATCAGGAATTTCGGGGCTTGTCGCCGCGCGTCATCTTCACGCCGCCCACGAGCTGACCGTCTATGAAGCCAACGCATATGCAGGCGGCCACACAAACACCGTATCGGTCAACGTCGCTGGCGAATACCACGCGATCGATACTGGTTTCATTGTGTTTAACGACAGAACGTATCCGAATTTCTGCCGTTTGCTGCAGGAACTCCGGGTGGAATCGGTGCCCACATCCATGAGTTTCAGCGTTCGTGCTGATGAAGACAACCTTGAGTACAGCGGCAGCGGCCTGGCCGGGATGTTTGTGCAGAAGCGAAACCTGCTGCGGCCGGGATTTTATCGCATGATTCGCGACATCCTGCGATTTAACCGCGAAGCACTGGACCAGAGCGTCCGGAATCTCGTGCAGGTGCGCGCCGGATTCCGCCCGTCCGGTGCCGTCCGTTTGCTGACACATCTCCGCTATTTCGGCTATCTGATGAATCCGGTCAGCTTCTTTTTCTGTTACGACAGTTCCGGCCAGTCCGTTGAAGCTGTGGTGGCTGAAGTGAATAACACGCCGTGGGGAGAACGACACTGTTATGTGATCGATGCACGTCACAACTTCAGCGTGGAAGATTCGCGCACAGGTCCTGGCGAGCCCTCAGGAACAGACACTGGTCGTCTGATTCGAGCGCAGCACAACAAAGAGTTTCACGTTTCACCGTTCATGCCGATGGATTTTACTTACCATTGGCGAATTGCAGCGCCGGCAGAACAACTGGCCATTCAGATTCAAAACCGCCGTGCCGACACAGTTGAGTTTTCTGCCAGCATGACTTTGAAACGGCGTCCCATCACGTCGCGAAGCCTGGCACGGGCCCTGTGCCGATATCCCGTCATGACTATGCAGGTGACAGCCGGCATTTACTGGCAGGCACTGAGACTCTGGCTCAAGGGTGTCCCGTTTTGTCCGCATCCCGGAAAACGGCCGGATCCGGACTCTTCACCGGTTGATGGTCTGCAATCGAATGGCGTTCAACTGTTCGGAGAGCCGGGGCTCGCCGAGAGGCTATCCGAAAAGGGGTCTGACCTCCACCGGCAAAACGGAAGCACCAACATAATCGACTCGCCTCCAAAGGGTCAGACCCCTTTTCGGATACGTGTCCACGCCACTCAAGGAATTGAAGAATGAGTTCTGTGACTGTCACATCCAGCCAGCAGGTCATCAGTGACGCGATCCGGCCGGACGGACCAGAAAGCCTCAGTTCGACATGCGGCAAGCAGGCCTCGTGGCTCAGCAGGTCCTGTCAAAGGCTGGTGCTCGGAAGGCTGAGTTCGCTGAAAAATGGCCAGATCTGTCTGAATGACCAGCATGAAAGATTTGTCCTGGGAGAGAACTCCCCGGATGATCTTAAAGCCACCATCACGGTAAAAACCAGCGTTTCTACCAACGACTCGTGACAGGCGGAGACCTGGGATTCGCGGAGGCTTATCTGGATGGGGACTTTGAATGTGACGACCTGACGAGTCGGAACGGGCTGGGGTGGTTTTGCCCTGCACGCCGCAAAGAATTTCGGGTGCCGTGTCACGACAACGACGATCTCTGAAAATCAGTTCCGATATGCTCAACAGCGTGTGGCCGCAGCGGGACTCAATGACCGGGTGACCGTGCTGCAGCAGGACTACCGGGATTTGACCGGAACTTACGACAAGCTGGTATCGCTGGAAATGATTGAGGCTGTGGGGCCTCAATACTATGACCAGTATTTTTCGAAGTGCGCCGGTCTGTTAGACGTGAATGGACGCATGTTGCTGCAGGCCATCGTGATGCCGGAACAGCGATATGCGCAATACCTGAGGTCCGTGGACTTCATCCAGAAGTACATCTTTCCAGGTGGCTCTCTGCCGTCAGTGACCGCCATGCAGAATTCCATGACCAGAAATTCCAGGCTGAGGTTGTTGAGCATGGATGATTTTGCTGAAGGATATGCCAGGACCCTGCGAGAATGGCGACGCAATTTTCTGCAACGTCTGGATGATGTCCGTCAGCTGGGTTACTCGGAACGATTTATTCGGATGTGGGATTACTACCTGACGTATTGCGAGGGGGCTTTCGCAGAGAAAGCCGTCGGAGTTGTTCAGGCCGTCTGGGGTCGCTGAGATCAATCTGACACCGGCGGGTTGTGAAATTCATTGTAGGGTGCGTGAAGCGGAGCCCAACGCACCATTTGGGGATAGCGTGAGAGACCGGTGTGTTCCGCTGGCGCTGCACACACCCTGCTGGAATTGTCTTTCAAAGAATGGGATTTCGCGATGCTGATTCACCTGTTTGGCTCCGCCATGCATGCCGGCGAAAACGGGATTCTGCCGGATACAGTCTGCCGTGCCGGAATCCGGAGACTCTTGAGCCGCCGACTTCAGGAACTGGAAGCTGGCGGCGTGGAAGCGCAAAATAACCGCTTTCGCAGTTTTTTGAAGGACTGCCATAAGAGTCCTGTCGCTGTGGTCCCGGAGCTTGCCAATGAGCAGCATTATGAACTGCCGTCCGAGTTTTTTCGAACCGTTCTGGGAAGACGTTTGAAATACAGCTGCTGCGAATGGGATGGTGACACCGTGAGCCTGGATCAGGCAGAAGAAGCCGCGCTGGCTACAACCTGCAAGCGAGCTCAAATTGAAGACGGCATGACGATCCTTGAGCTCGGCTGCGGGTGGGGTTCGCTTTCGCTGTGGATGGCCGAACGCTACCCAGCCAGCCGGATTCTGGCAGTCTCGAATTCTGCGTCGCAGAGACAGTTCATCCAGAGCCGTGCCACAGACCTGGGACTGACGAATCTGACCGTAGTCACAACCGACATGAATGTCTTTCAGACGCTGCAGACATTTGACCGCGTTGTCTCTGTAGAAATGTTCGAACACATGCGAAATCATCGGGAACTGCTCAGACGAATCTCAACGTGGCTGAACCCACAGGGAAAGTTGTTTGTGCATATCTTCTGTCATCGACTGCATTCCTATCTGTTTGAGACGGACGGCAACAGTGACTGGATGGCGAAGCATTTCTTCAGTGGAGGCATGATGCCAGGTGAATCTCTGCTGGCCCACTGTCAACAGCATCTGGAACTCAGCGATCGCTGGCGTTGGGACGGCAGGCACTACGAGCGGACCTGCAACGAATGGCTGAAACGTCAGGACGCAAACAAGGAACAGCTCACACATCTGTTCCGCGAAACCTACGGGCCGCGACAAGCTGTTGTCTGGCTGAATCGCTGGCGGATGTTTTTCATGGCATGCGCCGAATTATTCGGATTCCGCAATGGAAGCGAGTGGTGGGTCTCGCACTACCTGTTTGAACGCCGTGCCCTATGACAAACCCGCTCATGATGAATGCCGTTGTCGTGGCACTCCTGATGCTGACCATCTGGCTCGGCAGTATTCTCTGTCGCAATGCCAGCATTGTTGATGCGTTCTGGGGACTGGGCTTTGTGCTGATTGCCTGGACGACTTTCAGGATGACAGATCCGCAGCCGCGTTCATTTCTGCTGCCTGTGCTGACCACCATTTGGGGAATGCGACTCAGTGTTTTCCTTGCCTGGCGAAACTGGGGACTGCCGGAAGACTTTCGATATCGGTCGATGAGAGATAAACACGGCTCGCGGTTCTGGCTGATCAGTCTTCTGACAGTTTTCGTGCTTCAGGGACTTGTGATGTGGATCGTCTCGCTGCCTTTGCAGACGTCCGGACCAATGGAAGCAGGGAACACCGGACTGATTGTGATCGGTGTACTTCTCTGGCTGATGGGCATCCTGTTCGAAGCTGTCGGAGACTGGCAACTGGCCAGATTTCGAAGCGTGGCCACTCACAAAGGTTCCGTACTGGACCGTGGTCTTTGGCGCTACACTCGGCATCCCAATTACTTTGGCGATTTTTGTGTCTGGTGGGGCTTGTTCATCGTATCTTTGCAGCACGGCGCCCCCGTGTGGTCGGTGGTGGGACCGATCGTGATGTCCATTCTGCTGCTGAAATTCTCCGGCGTCGCGTTGCTGGAGAAAAGTCTGAAAAAAGCCAAGCCCGACTATGCTGAATACGTCGCGACCACGAATGCCTTCTTCCCATGGCTGCCGCGAAAGCGCAAGTCTGCATTGCGCACAGAATCGTAGGCCGGACCGAGCAAACCCGATGATTGCCGGAGCGGCACCCGCCAATTCATCCTGGATCCAGGTGACAGGGTGTGATGACCAGAAATCCGGGTTTGCGCTGTTCCGGCATTAGCGGCGGGCTTGATCCGGCCTACACCGTGCGCAGTGCAGGCTAGCTCTGTCACTGATGGATCTATGGGTGGACGAGGTTGGAGCGAAACCCCGGGGCTTCCTTCGCTCCGCTCAGTCCAGCCCCGGCCACCCGCTCCATCCGAGCAAGGCTGACAGAGCACTCGTCATGAGATCTTTGGACATTGCACAACACCGGGTTTGCCAATCTGCCACTCGCAGAAATGCAACTCGAAGCACAGCGTGCAGCTACACGGGAGTGCGGGGTTCGGTATAGGCGGGGATCAGGCCGCGGCGTTTCAGATCCTGTTCTTTTGACACGACTTTGATCATATGGATGATCAACAGCATGCCAACGATGCCACACAGAACCAGCAACGGAGCTTCATAACTGAGCTGGCCATCGGGATGCCGCGAAAAGAACACTCCGTCGGTCTTGAATTGACTGGCTTCAGTGGAATAAAACGTCGCCAGGGCATTGTTGCAGAAATGGAATGCCATCGCAGGGAACAGGCTTCGGCTGTAGATCGCCAGCAGGCCAAGCACCAGACCCAGCAACGCCGCATTGAATGCCTGTTGCGGAATCATGTGGATAATGCCAAACATGACGCTCGAAATCCCGACGGCAATTGCCAGGCGACCTCCGCGAGCAAGACCGCTCAGGATGAATCCGCGAAACGCGAGTTCTTCGCAGATCGCCGGCGTCACTGCAAACACCATCAGCAACAACCATGTCGGACGTTCGCCGGTCTTCATCAGTGCCATCACTTGCCGAGCGGATTCAGGAAGTTCCGGAAACACCTGGTACTCGACCAGAAATCGACTCAGCTCCATACTCAAAGGATGCGCGATCACCGCCAGGCCCATGCCGATGGCCATCGCGGTCAGCGATGGCATCCGCAGCCGAAACGTGGCCCGCAGACTGGTCGTGAGCAGCAGCCCCATAAAGACGGCAGGACAAGCGATCATGGCCAGTTGTTGTACGACGATCAATCGCATCATGCTGCTGCCGGGATCGGGTACGTTCAGGTCGGTCGCCATATACTTCATCGCGACGAACTGCAGCATCAGGATCATAATGAAGCAGAAAACAGCTTCCGGAAATGCCGGAACGGCGTCTTTTGTTCGCAGCATCTGACGGAACCACGATCGCAGGTC
>JAYSPO010000734.1:0-1091 GCA_043722015.1 Candidatus Kuenenia sp.
ATTGTCGGTTGATGATGCACTCCCGATTATGGAGGAGTGGAACCTAACCTGTAGTCCGCCCTGGAGTGAATCAGAACTACTTCACAAGCTGCAGGATGCTGCGAAGTCCAGCGGCGAAGTGGGGTATCGACTTGCGAACGACATCCGCGACGATTCTGTTGACGGTCGCACTTTCGAGCACGAAGACAGAACCGATATTGCGAACCTCAATCATCCCGTCGATGCCGACAACAACCACGCTCCACTGAATGGGGCAGCGGTCGCATCACAGAGTCGAATTGCCGTTAGGGCAACTGATCCACCAGCGGCGATTCAAACGTTTTTCGAAGGTGATGAGGTGCGATGCGGCGACCGCGGGAACAAGGGTACGGTCGCGCATGATGATGGTGGCGCCGACATCGAGGTTGACTTTGTTTCAAGGGAGGGTGTCAGGGCAACGAAGCGCATTCCCCGATCGCTAGTCCGACTGTGGGGGGATAATACCGCAGAATCACAACAACCGAGTGCCACCACTTTCGCTGGACAATCGGCACCTGAGTTGTGGCCACTGGCAGATGAACCTGTCCGGTGGATGGTTGAGGAGATCTTCAGCCTTGATCAACCGACGGTCATCGGAGCACGAAAGAAATCTCTCAAGACAACTCTGTTGAGTTCTCTGGTGGTTTCGCTGGTGACCGGCCTGCCGTGGCTCGGAAGATTCAAGATTCCGCGGAAGTTTCGCGTTCTCTTTATCACTGGTGAGGCCACACCAAGGGCGGCAATTCGCAAAATTCGTCGTGCTGCTGATGCACTCAACCTGAGCGCCGAAGATTTGGAGGGACTGAGAATTGAGGCTGTGAATTTTCCAAAGTTTCCGAAACAGGCCGACTTGGCAAAGCTAAGTGAAGACATCGTACTGCACAAAATCGATATCGTCGTGGTTGATCCGCTTTATCGCGGCATGGACAGCACCATTAACGCACAGAACATCTTTGCGATGGGTGATGCACTCGCAAAATTCATGGCAGCCTGCCGTCCTGCCAGCGTGATTCTCAGTCATCACGTCAAAAAGTCTGCCCAATTCGACAAGTCAGGTATGCCGGACCTCGACG
>JAYSPO010000735.1:0-1282 GCA_043722015.1 Candidatus Kuenenia sp.
TCAGGAACTCAACATCACGATGCTCATGGTCACGCATGACAGCCATGTCGCGATGATCGCATCGCGTCAGTTGGTACTGGATCGTGGGAAATTCCTCGACTCGCAAGTAGCGGTTGCATCGCACTCGGCAAGTAGCTGACACGGGAACGAATACAATGTTGACTTACGTTTTGAAAACGCTGTGGCGTCATCGCACTCGCAGTCTGCTGACTGTAACTGGTGCGGCGGTGGCCATGTTTGTGTTTTGCTTTGTCGGCTCAGTCCAGGAAGGTCTGCAACGGCTGACGACCGGAACCGACGCTGATCGCAGCCTGATCGTGTTTCAGGAGAATCGATTTTGCCCGACGAGCAGTCGATTGCCTGAAGACTATTCGCGAAAGATCAAGGAAGTTCGGGGCGTTCGCGACGTGATGCCGATTCAGGTTTGGACAAACAACTGTCGCGCGAGTCTCGACATAGTTGTATTTAACGGTGCTGCCCCGGAACAGATCCAGGCGACGAGGCCTGTCACACTTGTCGAAGGATCATGGATCGCATTCGGCTCACGACGTGACGCAGCGATTGTCGGTCGCAATGTGGCCCAGCGCCGAAGACTAAAAGTCGGGGAACAGTTTTCAATCGGTGATCTCTCCGTCAACGTCGCTGGCGTCTTCCGGTCAACGGTACCATCTGAGGAGAACCTGATTTATACAAGCTTGGAATTCCTGCAATATACCCGGGGCTTGGAGGCCGTCGGTCTGGTGACTCAGCATGAAGTTTTGCTCGCAGAGGATGCCGACCCGGATCAGGTAGCCTCAGAGATCGACGAAGTTCTGCGGGCCGGACCCGTTGGAACGACAACACGTCGCAAAGGGGCTTTCCAGGCCAGCACGCTGTCCGATCTGGTTGACCTGATTGGATTTGCTCACTGGCTCGGCTACGCCTGTGTCGGACTGGTTCTGTCTCTGGTTGCGACTACCACGGTAATGAGCGTACAGGATCGCATTAAGGAATACGCAGTGCTGCAGACGATCGGCGTGCGTCCGATGCGAGCGATGCGACTGGTTTTGACAGAAAGCACAATTCTGTGCGTCATTGGGGGTGTCGCAGGAACTGGAATTGCTCTGGGCTTATTGGCTGTTGGGGGATTCGCGATCGGTGCCGAAGGTGCGACGATTGCATTTCGTCCGTCATGGTGGTTGGCCGGTTCTGGAACGGTGGTTTCGCTGGCTGTTGGCGTTATTGCTGGGCTGGCACCCGCAATCCAGGCCGCGACTGTTCCAATCGTCGATGCACTTCGAGA
>JAYSPO010000736.1:0-3222 GCA_043722015.1 Candidatus Kuenenia sp.
GTTAAACGATGCATTCTCCCACACTCGATTTTTGACGATTGAGAAACTTTTCATGATGCCACTATTCAAAATTCTGGCAACGACGCTTGCGCTGATCTCACTGGCGTCTACCGTTTGCGCTCAGAACCCGGCCGCGGGAGGACAGGCGAGCACGGTACCCACACCATCTGCGGCTGCGCAGAGTGGCGTTGGCGGTGCAGCGGCTGCGCCGAGTGGTGCCGGAGGCAGCGGGCTGTCGGGGAACAGCAGTTTCGCTGGAACGGTGCCGGGGGAAGCGACGACGGCATCCAACGCAACGGACACCTTTATCGGCTCGAACGCAACTACAGGTTTTGTGGGCGGTGCCAGTCAGGCGGGCAACCAGCAGGGTACCAATCGCCAGTTTCAGGCGCTCCAGAACAATACGTCACAACAAAGTACGTCACAACAAAGCGGAACGGTTCGGGAAATCAGATCAACTCTGCGAGTCGGTTTCGCATTTCCATCAGCATCGCAGTCCCAAATCAATGGAAGCCTGGCGAGTGCAAATATCGCATCACTCAGTCGCTTTTCGCCAATTCGTCCGGAACTGGCAGGCATCGACGTCGCTTTGAATTCAAACGGGATCGCAATCCTGACTGGTTCCGCACCCACCGTAGAAACTCGGCGGCTCGCCGCCAATCTGATTCGCCTGCAACCTGGTGTCCGCAAGGTAGATAATCAGATTGTCGTGCAGGCAAACTGAATGGCAGACAAAGGACGAAAGCAGCATCGGTCGCCGTATGGCAAAAAGGTACGGGTCGATCTGCGCCGCAACAAGCAGGTTCGTACGCGGCAACAGAATCTGACCGACGAACTGCTGAACGATCAGGAATCCGCCGCTGACGTCAATCACTCCGAACGCGTCACCGGACGCGGTGATCTTTCGCGTCGCAGAACACTGGTCGGAATTTCTTCGCAGGGAAATCAACTGCTGCGTGTGGTCGATGAAAAAGGCCTGCGGCGGGGACGCGTCACCAGCTTTATCGGCCTGCACATCATGGTGCGCGATGATGTCGACCAGAAGGAATTCGCCTGCTCTGTGCGCGGCGTACTGAAATCAATGGCACGGGATGCTCGTAACGTGGTCGTCACCGGTGATCGAGTCCTGTTTCGACAGGAAGGCGATGCCACTCAGGGCGTCATCGAACGTGTCGAACCCCGTCACGGCCTGCTGTCGCGTGGCAGTCAGCGACGGGAACATATTCTCGTAGCGAACATTGATCAGGTCCTGATTGTCGGCACCGCCGCCGATCCCGACTTCAAACCGCAACTGATCGATCGGTTCCTGGTCAGCGCAGAACGCCTCAACATCGAACCGATCATCTGCATTAACAAGATCGACCTCGTCGATCCAGGTATCCTCCTGCATCATGTACGAACCTACGGTCGGATCGGATACAACGTTGTCCTGACTTGTGCCATGGACGGACGGGGTATCGATCAGCTTCGACATCTGCTCAAGAATCGCCAGACTGCCGTGAGTGGCCAAAGCGGTGTTGGCAAGTCATCGCTGCTGAATTGCGTCGATAAGGAACTCGGCCTGCAGACAGCAGACGTCGGTGATTGGACTCGCAAGGGAACGCACACCACGCGCCGCGCTCGTCTGGTGCCGTTGACCTTTGGTGGCTGGGTCTGCGATACACCCGGCATTCGGCAGTTTGAACTGTGGGACATTTCGCTGGATGAAGTCGATGGCTATTATATCGAATTCCGGCCCTTCATTTCCTGCTGTCGGTTTCAGGATTGCACGCATACCCACGAAGAAGGCTGCGGCGTGAAAGAAGCGGTGTCCCAGGGACTCATTTCATCCGCCCGCTACAGCAGCTACCTTCGCCTCCGGGAAGAAGACGTCTGGGTCTGGAAAAATCCCGCCCGAGGACATGCGAAGCAGGTCTGAATCTCATTCCGTGAACGAGAATGATGGCGACCGTCCCATCCTCAAACGTTCCCTTTCCTGGGGAAACTATGTGGAAAAGTCTCCGCAAACAGCGCAGAATCAGTTTTTTCAACACCCTGCCTCATCACTTGCGTCTACAGACTTGAAAAAGTGTTGTCAAAACACGACGTTTGAGCAAACTTCAGCTAATGGCTCGCTGCGCAAAGTGGCAGAGCGGTATGGATTCTCGACTTCCCCCTCAATTCAGATCAGGTCAATGACATGAAAAAACTGCTGATTCTACTAATTGTGATCTCCGCAGGCGGAATGATCGCGGAGGCTGGTCATCGTTCCAGTCGTTCGTCTGCGAATTCAAACTGCTGCCCGACAACGGGCGGTGGCAGTTCCTGTGGATCAACAGGCTGGTACAAAGCAAAGGACGGCACCTTCCGCGAAATGATGCCGTACTCAAAAGCACTCAGCCGCGCCGAAGATGCAGACGACATGGAGATTCAACTTAAGGGAGTGCAGGCGGAACTGGCAACAGCAAAGACAAGTATCGAAACTGTTCAGGCTGATGCGGCAAAACTGAAGGCCGACATGGAGAGCCAGATTGCGGCACTGACACAGCAGTTGGAATCCGAAAGTCAGACCGTTGCCGCTCAGAAAGAACGTGGTGACAAGGCCGAAGCTGCTCACAAGCAGTGCATTGAACAGATCGCCGGTCTTCGGGACGCCGCAAAGAAGTCAGAAGATTCACTCAAGGCTGCCCAGGGTGACCTGAAGAAGACCTCCGAAGAACGCGACAGCCTGAAAACAGCTCGAGCTGAACTGGAACAAAAACTGACTGACATGACTTCTGCAAAAGCCGCTGCCGAAGAAGCAGCAAAGGTTGGCCAGCAGGAATTGGAAAAGCTCAAACAAGAGGCCGCAGAAGCAAAAAAGGCCGCAGTAGAATCTGAAGAAAAAGAAAAAGACGCTGCCAATCCTGATGCCGACAAACCAGCCCCCGATGGCGGTGCGGCGGCAGGTGAAGAGGTTCCAAAGAACTGATCGTTCCTTGAACCTGCCAGAATCTGAATACTCAAAAGGCCTCGCTGGATCCCGGATCCAGTGAGGCTTTTCCTGTTTCAGGAGGTGGCGAAGAAGTCGTCACTGAGGATCTGAGCAGAGTTTAGCCTGCATTGCCCCCGGTGTAGGCCGGATCAAGCCCGCCACTAATGCCGGAACAAGCGACGTTTGGAGTGCGGTGACTCGTCACCGCTTTCTTTTTCAGGTAATTTGGCTCTGGGAACGACGTTCGTTTGCTCTGCCGATTTCACCTG
>JAYSPO010000737.1:0-2010 GCA_043722015.1 Candidatus Kuenenia sp.
TCACCGGTGAGCGGATCAAAGTTGGTAATCTGCTTCAGCCGCAGTACGAGCTCGAAAACATGCTGCACGGTGATGGTATCACCCATCTCGTTCAACTGAATAATGCCTTCTTTCTCCGCCGTGCGATACGCCAATTCCTGCGCGTCCGTGAGTTCCAGTTCTGCATCGCGATCGATCCGCGGTGGCATGTCTTTCATCACCAGATCTTTGGTCCGCCGCAGAATATATTTCTTCGCCAGCTTGGAAAGTTGCCGCAGATCGGGATTCGCCGCTTTTGGAATCACTTCCATGAATTCAAACAGTGCGGCCAGTTCTTCCGGACGATTTTCGATAGGAGTGCCCGTCAGCGCCCAACTGCGGCGGCGTCTGATAGACCGGGCGGCTTCGGCGGTGCGCGAGTCGCGATTCTTGATGCGCTGTGCTTCGTCCAGGACCAACAAGTCGAATTTCGGCTGTTCGTCTTCAGGAATCTCGGCAATGTCGCGGGCCATGGATTCATAGTTCGCGATCAGAATCGGAATGCCCGGCATGGTCCAGAGCATCCGCCGTCGCTGTCCGTTACCTTCGACAGTGACAACTGGCAATTCCTCCGCCCACATCTTGAATTCCCGCTGCCAGTTGGGAATCAATGGCTTCGGGCAGATGAGTACGATCCGTCGTGCCTGACCACTTCGCAGCAGCAGGCGGATGGCAGTGATGGTCTGCATCGTTTTACCGAGTCCCATTTCGTCGGCCAGCAATGCGGCATGACTGGAAAAGAGCCAGGCGATGCCTTCGTACTGATAGCCGAACGGTTCGAACGGCATAATGAGTTCCTGCTCGGCCAGCCACGATTCGAGCGGCGGTTGCAGCAGGTAAAACAGGCGATCCTGAAGCGACAACGCATCAGACGGTGGTTTGATCCGAGTGACCTTGCGTGGCTTTTCGTCATCGCCCGTTTCTTCCACGACTTTCTTCGGCGGGCCGATTCGTTTCAGTTCGAATCCGTCAGATGACTTCGTCGCGTCAACTTTGGGAGGCAGGAACTCCATGCCTTCCGGAAGCGTGAGTCCGATGCACTTGATGGGAATCCGTCGCGCAGTCCACGATGGCACGAAGTCCAGCACCGTATTCAACGAGACCGACTGCGTTTCAATCGTCGGCATTCGTCCCAGCGCCGGATTGAATCCAGTCTGCGCGACATCGACTCGAGTGCCGCGTTTTGCTTCGCGGATCAGCGCTGGATCTGCTTCGGCGAGCGGGGGATGTGAATCCCCTGATTCCACCGCGTTGAGACCGGAGATTGACATCTGCGGCTCGCCGCTGCTGACAGAATCGTCGTCGGCATTTTCTACGTCGTCGTCAGATTGAAAGTTACTCATCGTGCAAACACCGTCTTGACAGTTTCCGCCAGGGCTTCGCGAACTCGTTCAAGAGGTTCAGCCAGGTTGGCGGAATCGGGTATCAGGTGCTTCTGTTTCGACAGCAATTCGGCATCCAGTCCATGGCTTCCGTGAAATCGAAGGATGCTGCCGCCGAGACGCAGAGTTCCGCCCTGCTCTGCCACTTTGGATTTTGCATCCGCCGCACAGGCGACCGGGATGGAAGTGTGATTGCGCAGCTCCAGCAGATTCGGATCGCTGGTAATGATGATGTTCGGCTTGATGGCGACTCGATCCAGCAGCGTACTGCCAATGAGCTCGCCCAGCAGCCACGCACGCAGTGATTCGCCAAACAGGATTTCCTGAGTGCGATTCGGTTTGACTGGAGTCGTACACTGGAACTCCAGCGGGCGTCCGTTCTGATTTGTGATCAGCAGCCCGCCAATGTGACCGCGACCATCGACTTCCATGGTCTCCATGAAGCCCAGTCGCAGATGTTCCGTTTTCCCCGCCCCTGACATTTCGTTGTCTTTCCTCGGGACTGTAACCGATTGAATTTAGGATAAACCGGCAAAAACTGCCGGTCGTCTGCGTGCTGAAACCTCCACAGGGGCTTGGAAAAGGTGTCAGGAACCAATAGCCAAATGGC
>JAYSPO010000738.1:0-3954 GCA_043722015.1 Candidatus Kuenenia sp.
GCCAACCTGCACGTGACAACCAGTCCCACAGAAGCGGCAGGGGGCCTTTTGCCAGTCAACTCCAGGGGCAGGTTCGTCTGCGAGAATTGGCAACGCAAAGCTGGTTCCTCCGACGATAGCTGCTGCTGCGGCCATTGCGGAGGCTTTTATGAAGTCTCGACGCTGAAGAGCATCGCTTCGTGGCTCAGGATCACGACTCATAGACAGGTCGGCTTTCCGGACGGAGTCACAGGAGCGCTGTCAGACTCGTCTTCAAAATGAACAAACACAACATCGACAAACGCGACGCCGGGAATTTGCTGCAGACGTCGCGTAATCTCTTCAAGTGAATCGGCGTCGGGGGAGTCAATCATGACAGGCAAGCGATGAGTGACTGCCTTCGTGTCACCGATCTCCACGCCGGGGATACAAGATATCCGGCTCACGATCTCTGACAGCTCAGCAATGTCCTTATCGAGCGTGGCAACAAGACTGGCGATCATGATTTAATGTCATTCACAGAGATTGAAACTGCGTCACAGAGACTCACCTTGCAATTCCAGATAAGGAAGTCTACATTTCGAATCATGATCTCGTCAACAGCGACATATGCACTTCGAGCGGTTGTCTATCTGGCAAGTCAGCCAAGTGGATTCGTGAGTCGGTCTGAGATTTCCGATGCGACGTTCGTTCCGCACGAGTATTTGCTCAAGGTGCTGAACTTGTTGGATAAGGCCGAGATTGTGGAATCGCGTCGTGGTCCGGGAGGTGGCTATCGTCTCCGCAAGCCGGCAAGTGATCTGACTTCACTTGAAGTTGTGCTGGCTGTTGATTCGATTCCAAGGATTAAGACTTGTCCATTGGGAATTGCCGGACACAAGAAATTGTGTCCGCTGCATCAGCTTCTGGATGAGGCTGCAAAACGCGTTCAAGCAGCATTCGCCGAAGTGAGGATTTCTGAGTTGCTGCCACGAAAACATGCAAAACATTGCGATTTTACAAAAGCCATTTCAGGCCACTTGACGGGTGTTGACGCATGATGGGTGGGTCGCGTGTTTTATTCGTGTTGTTGTCACTCCTCGCTGTGGGTGCAGGAGTGACCGCGGCTATGCAGTTGGGTGATGATGCCCAAAACAGCACCGCCGAACAGCCTGCGAATAAACCAGTCAGGCGTCCTGTACCTGCTGCTCCAATTGCGGGCAAGTTTTCAGTAACGATCCGTAAGCCGTCAGGACCTCCTCGCGTGGTCACGCCTCTGAAAGACGTTCATGGTAGTTCCGTGACAGTTGCGTGTTCCACTTGTCACACAACTCGTCCGCCAAATCATCAGAACAAGACAGTAAGGACGCTTGATGAATTCCACAGCGGGATGGCGTTTTCGCACGGCACAGTCAGTTGTCTCTCCTGCCATAACCCCAACGATTACGATTCATTGCAGCTGGCCGATGGTAGTCGTGTCGATTTCACCGACGTCATGACTCTCTGCGGTCAGTGCCATGGCCCACAGATGAAAGACTACGAACACGGCGTCCATGGTGGACTCAACGGATTCTGGGATTTGACTCGAGGCCCGCAACAGAAAAACAATTGCGTGGATTGCCACAATCCTCATGCACCGCAGTTCCCAAAGATGCAGCCGACGTTCAAGCCGAAAGATCGATTTCTTGAAAAGGCGAGGTCAGAACATTGACCACAGATAAGACACCCGTGCAAGAACCGCATCACAGCCAACATCATAAGCCGCTACTTCCAATTCTGGACCAGCCCTCGACGCGTCGCACGATACTTAAAACGGCCGGGGCTGCGCTGGGGTTGGCTGCATTTGGGGAAGCACTGTCGCCGTTGCTGGTGATACCTGAGAACGTTTCCGTTGATGAGTTCCTTCAGCAGCACTACAAGGAACTTTCCGACGACGACAAGAAGAAAGTTTTTGCGCGGCTGGAGGCGGAGACGAAAGAGCAGTTCGGTGCGGACGTCACGATTACTGACCCAAGGCCGATTCCTGGTGTCCGCTTTGGGTATGCCATCAACGTCAGCAAGTGCAATGGCAATGGCAAGTGCATGGAAGCCTGCAACAAAGAGAACAATCACCATCGGGGCGTTGATCAGTCCTATATTCGCGTGCTGGAGATGACCAAGGGCTCGATGGACATGGAGCACGGCTCCACAACGTTCGATCATACCGTGCCTCAGGAAGATAAGTTCTATATGCCGGTGCAGTGTCAGCAGTGTGACAATCCGCCGTGCGTGTCGGCTTGTCCCATTGAAGCCACATGGAAGGAAGACGATGGAATTGTTGTCGTCGATTACAACTGGTGTATCGGCTGTCGTTACTGTGAAGCGGCCTGCCCTTATCATGCCCGGCGATTCAATTGGGAACCTCCTGAGATTCCGGCCGAAGATGTGAATCCCAATCAGGGCTATCTGTCAAATCGAATTCGACCGCAGGGAGCGATGGAGAAATGTCACTTCTGCCTGCACCGCACGCGCGAAGGTCGAGCCCCCGCGTGTCAGGAAGCTTGTCCTACCGGAGCAAGAATCTTTGGAGATCTGAACGATCCGGAGTCGGACATTAACTACGTTCTGAAGCACAAGCGTGTTTTTGTGCTGAAAGAGGAACTTGGCACAAAACCGAGCTTCTTCTACTTCTTCGATTGATGCCTCCACTCAACACTACGATTGAGTTGTCACACCCTGCACGCCGAGTCGCTGACTTTCATCACTGTTGACCAAACTATTGTTGACAAAACATGACGACCATTTCTACAGCTGGAACACAAGCACACGGCACTTCTCATGCGGTCCGCAGTTATCCTCGATTTCTCTGGTGGGGACTGGGTCAGGCAACAAATGGTGGCCTGAGTTTCTACGTCTGGATGTTCGTTCTGACAGCCATTTCCCTTGTAGGCGCCAACGCGTGGGCTCATCAGGTCGCAGCGGGAATGATTGTCACCAACATGACCGACCATGTCAGCTGGGGACTCTACATTGCGAACTTCACATTCTGCGTCGGCTTGGCCGCCGGTGGTGTGATGATGGTCATTCCGGCGTATCTCTATGATGATGAAGAGATGCATAAGGTTGTGATCATCGGCGAAGCGGTCGCCATCGCAGCCATCGTCATGTGTACGTTGAGTGTGCTGGTGGATCTGGGACGCCCCGATCGTTTCTGGCACTTGATGCCGATCATTGGTCAGGTGAACTGGCCCGTGTCAATGCTGACGTGGGACGTGATCGTGCTGAACGGCTACCTGTTGATCAACCTGCACATTGTTGGTTACCTGTTGTACATGCGGTATCTTGGATGCAAGCCAAATCCAAAATGGTACGTGCCGTTCGTATTCCTCTCGATCATCTGGGCCATCAGCATTCACACCGTCACTGCGTTTCTGTACTGCGGTCTCGGCGGTCGACCTTTTTGGAATACGGCACTGCTGGCTCCGCGGTTTCTTGCATCAGCGTTTGTCAGTGGCCCCGCGTTCATCATACTTGTGATGCGAATTCTGCGGATCACCACTGGCTATGCCGCGCCTCCCGGGCCAGCTCGTACGCTGATTCAGATCATTCGCGTTGCGATGACAATCAACCTGGTCATGCTGGCAAGCGAGCTGTTCACGTTGTTCTACACGGGCGGAGCCCACGGGGCGTCTGCGAAGTATCTATTCTTCGGTAGCCACGGTCATTACGGCCTCGTGCCGTGGATTTGGACAGCGATTGCCTGCAACCTCACTGGGACGGCACTGTTTTTCATGCCGAACGCCCTTGAACGAGGTGGCGTGCGAATTGCAGCCTGTGTCCTGTGCATCGTCGGCATCTGGATTGAAAAAGGCATGGGGTTGATTATTCCAGGCTTCATTCCTTCAACACTGCATGAAATCGTTGAATACACACCGAGTCTGGTGGAATGGAAAGTCACCGCCGGCATCTGGGCCTTAGGATTCATGCTGCTGACCGTGCTTCTCAAACTCATCGCGA
>JAYSPO010000739.1:0-1558 GCA_043722015.1 Candidatus Kuenenia sp.
TGACGGCGACAGCAGCGTAGAGGAGTCGGCATCGAGCAGCGGCTATGGACTGTTGTCCGTTCGTCCGGAAGAAAAGCTCGCTGGTATTCTGAAGATTAACCAAGCACTGGCAGGTAACGTGGATCTACGGGCCATCTGCCCACGTGTCCTCGACACGCTCTTTGACATTTTCTTTCAGGCCGACCGGGGCGCGATCATGCTCCTCCAGAAAGACAGCAACGTTCCAGTACCCGTCGCTCAGCGGCATCGCAATCTTGATGATTCTGAGTCGGTGCGGATCAGCCGAGTCATTCTTGATACTGTGCTCAGGACGAATTCCGCAATTCTCTCAGCAAACACATCCGTCGATCCACGCCTGACGGGCAGCGACTCCATCCTGGCTGAGACGATTCAATCGACCATGAGTGCTCCGATGATGGGAGTGGATGGCAGACCCTTCGGTATCATCCATCTGGATTCGCAGGATCAACGACGACGATTCTGCCAGGAAGACCTGCAGTTGCTCGTGGCGGTCGCCAGCCAGGCATCGCACGCATTTGAAAATGCAAGATTGTTAACCGTGTATATGCAGAAACTGCAACAGGACGAAGAGATGAAGATCTCGGCGCAGGTGCAGCGAGCGCTGATCCCTGAAATCCTTCCGCAGCCGTCCGGATACCGGTTCTATGGCTCCTATGATGCCGCAGAAGCTGTCGGCGGAGATTACTTTGACTGCTTTGAGATGCCCGACGGCAAAATCTGTGTTTCATTTGGCGACGTTGCAGGCAAGGGAGTTCCGGGTGCTCTGATCATGTCACGCTTGTCCGGAATTGTGCGTAATACGATGAATTTCACCGACGATATCGGGCTGGCGATGTGTCAGATCAATAGTCTGATGTGCCTGAACATGATCGAAGGACGATTTGTGACCTACCTGCTGGGCGTCATTGATCCCAAGACTCACAAATTCAAGTATGCCAACGCCGGACACCTGCCACCAGAGATCCGCAGCTGGGATGGGCAACTGTCGAACCTGGGAACAGAGGACTCTGGTTTACCGCTCGGATTGGACAAGAGTTGCCCGTTTCCAACTTCGACGATTCAACTGGCGCCCGGTATGAGTATCGTCCTTCGCACCGACGGTGTGGATGATGCAATGGCGTCCCAGAACGAGTTTTACGGGCCTGAGCGTTTTCGTAAAGTCGTCCGCACCGAGTCGGCTGACCCGGAAAAAATCGGTCGAGCGTTGCTGACGGCCGTGAAGGCGTTCATGGGCGGTTACAAACAACATGATGATATCACGATCCTGTCATTCGGACGTCTGCGTTAGTTCGACTGTCCCGGATTCACGACCAAAAGCAGGAAATCGCGTTGAAAAAGGTGTCTGGAACTTTGGAGGCATCAGAAAACACCCCGAAAAACTGATGCCGGAGAGTTCCAGACACCTTTTTCAACCACACTGCGATCTGTTAACGCAGCAAAAATTTACAACGGCCCGCTGCAAAGCTAAGCTGCGGAATTCGCGCGTCCGCCACCGTCAATGCGACGTTTTAGAAGCGAAAACGTTCGGGGCAAAAAA
>JAYSPO010000740.1:0-6371 GCA_043722015.1 Candidatus Kuenenia sp.
AAAGCGTTCACGTCAGTTCCGAAATCAAATCCGTCAACAATCGCTATCTGAAATTGTCCGTGCGCATGCCGGACTCAGTGGCGAGATTTGAAGCGGACATCGAAAAACTGATTCGATCCCGGGTTGCCCGCGGATCGATTCAGGTTTCCATGCGCGTCCGGTTTCATGGCGGGCAGAGTGAATACCGCATCGATTCGGAGCTGCTGAAATCATACCAGTCGCAACTTTCAGAGATCGCTGCGGGTGATGGTAACCGTCCCAACCTCGGTCATTTGCTGCAGTTACCAGGTGTTGTCACACAGACGGACTTGCCGGATGACCTTGTGAATTCGCTCTGGCCCGCCGTGGAGAAATGCCTCACCGAGGCGCTGGATCATTTCGACGACTTTCGCCAGCGCGAAGGCGAATCGATGCGGCAGGATATGGAACGTCAGTGCGAAGTGATCGAAACCGAAGTGAAGCAGGTGGCCTTGCTGGCTCCACAGGTCGTCGCTGAATACCGTGACAAGATTCTCGAGCGTGTGCGTCGGCTGATTTCCGATGCTGCCGTCTCGATCGGCGAAAATGACGTCATCCGTGAAGTCGCTCTGTTTTCGGATCGCTGCGATATCAACGAAGAAATCACCCGGCTGAGAAGTCACACAGAACAATTCCGCCGCATGCTGAACGGGGATTCATCACAGGGCCGCAAGCTGGAGTTTATCGGTCAGGAGATGTTCCGCGAAATCAATACCACAGGGTCTAAGGCGAATAATGTGACCATCGCTCTGAGTGTCGTAGAAATGAAAGCGGCCATCGAACGCATGCGTGAAGTGCTGCAGAACGTGGAATAAAATCCGAAGCGATCAGAGCAGGAAGACAGGTGTCAATGGTTCAGTGCGGACCGGAACGGATCGTCGTGTTATCTGGCCCCAGCGGCAGTGGAAAAACTACACTGGTGCGGGAACTGGTGGCACGCGCGGAGGTAACACTGGTCAAATCAGTCTCCGCCACGACTCGTCCGCCACGGCCCGCGGAGATTCACGGGGACGATTATTGGTTTCTGACCGACTCCGAATTCCGTAAAAAACTGGACAATGGTGAGTTTCTGGAACATGCAGAAGTCTTTTCTTCGGGCTATTTATACGGGACTTTGCGGTCCGAGCTGGACCGGGCGTGGGAGCAGAATGGTTGGGCATTCCTGGAAATCGACGTTCAGGGAGCCTTGAAGGTTATGCAGCAGTACCCGAATGCTGTTACGATTTTCCTTAAGACTCCGTCCCCGGCAGAATTTGAACGTCGCCTGAGGGCTCGGGGAACAGAATCCGAAAGTGTGATTCAACGTCGACTGGCGACAGCAGAACGAGAACTGCAACTGGCCGACAGATACAAATATGTGGTTGTGAACGATCAGCTGGAAACCGCAGTCAGCGAGATCTGTGTGATACTGAGGGCGGAGGAGATGGCTCGAAATGCTTGATGAATTCCGTGAAGACGCAATTGCCCGCAAAGTTGGCGGTCGGTTCAAACTGACCGCGATGATTCAAAAACGCATGGTTGCGTTGAATCGTGGCGCGCGACCTCTGGTTGATCTGGCCACCAAGGATCTGATGCAGATCGTCGTGGCTGAGATCATGGGCGACAAAATCTATCTCGACACAACTGGAAACGTAAAGACTGTCGAAGACGATTCTCCGCTCGTTGATAAACTCGATCGGCTGCGGGCTGACGACGGTGGTCCGGATCTCCGAGATCTGTAGCCAGAGCCAGCATCGGCGACTGACGCTGTACTGCTTACGAAGACTTGAACATGTCCGGTCAACTTGGCAATCGCGAGATTTTGCTTGGCGTCTCCGGGGGAATTGCGGCATATAAAGCCGCAGACCTCTGCAGTCGCCTTGTGCAATCAGGTGCGAAGGTGACCGTCATCATGACCGAATCCGCGCATCAGTTCATCGGCGCGACGACGTTTGAAGCGCTGACCGGACGCCCCGTCCATAGTCATGCCTTCAAGCCTCAGGAATACTTTCAGGGCGAACACATAGGCCTTGCGCGTCGAGCTTGTCTGGTGGTGATTGCGCCGGCGACGGCACAGACAATCGCAAGGCTGGCACACGGCATGGCGGATGACCTGTTGAGCACCACGGTGCTCGTGACGACGGCGCCTGTAATCGTTGCTCCGGCGATGAACTGCGATATGTGGGCGAAGCCAGCGGTTCAGCGGAATGTAGCACAACTAATCAGCGACGGTTATCATCTCGTCGGGCCGGAAGAAGGCTGGTTGAGTTGTGGTCAGGTCGGGGCCGGTCGCATGGCGGATCCAAAGCTGATTGTGCTGGAAATGGAACGCGTGCTGGCTAGCGGGCTGTTGATGTAGTGATTCTTGTAGGGTGTGTGCAGCGATAGCGAAACACACCAGCTTCTCATGCTTTCCCCAAGTGGTGCGTTGCGGTCCGCTTCACGCACCCTACAATTAAATCAACAGCCCGCTAGCGGGAAGGACGGGAATTCGCAGTCTTAGAACCTGGACAGGTTCTCCGCGACATAAGAGGAACGAAGTCGGATGTCCCAGGATGTTCAACACGTCTCGGCTCTGCTCGGTTCAAAGGATCGAGTTTTGACACTCGGCCTGGTCGTTCTGCTGTTGCTTGGCCCGGACGTCACGAACGCCGGGGACAGCAACTCCGAGGACGACGCCAGAGAGCTCGCTTTCTTTGAGGCGAAGATCCGACCGATGCTCGTCCAGCATTGTTACAAGTGCCATTCGGTCGGCGCCGGCAAGTCTGAAGGCAGACTGCGACTCGACTCGCGGACAACGATTCGGGCGGGTGGCGACCGTGGTCCGGCGATCGTGCCGGGTGATTCGGAGGCGAGTCTGTTGTTGACGGCCATCTCACACACCGATCCCGACCTCAGGATGCCTCCCAAAAAAGAACGACTGCCGGAATCCGTGATCAACGATTTCAAGTCCTGGATCAGGATGGGGGCTGCAGACCCACGCGAGGATGAGGCGGTTAAAGGAGCCAGTCCACCTGTGGACATTGAAGCGGGTCGGCGGTTCTGGTCGTTTCAGAAACCTGTCGCCCACCAGCCTCCGAACACGAAGAACCTGGCGTGGACGAGCAAATCGACACAGTGACGCGTGCGGTGATGGCCAGTTCGGTCGCGTGCGCACGCTGCCACGATCACAAGTTCGATCCATTCCTGATGCAGGATTACTACGCGCTGGCCGGAGTGTTCACCAGCACCAAAGCCTACTTCGGCACCGCCGTGTCACCGTCGAATCGGATCGCGGGTGATCCACTGATTCTGCCGCGCGGTGCCGGACAACCGATCTTCCATGCGTCCATTCCGCAGGAACGTGTCGCCAGCCTGAAGGCCCAGCTCGCGGCACTCAGGCAGGAGCAGGAAGTCGGTATGGCCGCCGCGATGAACGCTTTCAGGAACGGCGAGGATACCGAGGAAACACAGATCGCCGCAACGTTCTTCGCGCAGGGAAGACGTCTCGCCGAAGAAACTGACATCTCGGCTCGCCAACTCCTGGCCAACTATTGCCAGGCTCTGCTGGCCACAGCAGAATTCAGAAACGTGGATTAGATCTTTTCTTTTCAACAACGGCGCATTTTGCTCGCATCTTTTCGACCGCAGTTCTTTGGGATTTCGAAATTCGGACTTCGGATTTGCGGCTTCGCCGCGCTGGGAATCTGTTGCTCATGACAACTCAACATCCTGACGGTCCTGCGACATCGCGCTACTCAAGACGGCACACGCTGAAATCGTGCGCTTCCGGATTTGGTTACCTGGCGTTCGCCGGTTTGGCTCATGAGGCCGCTGCTAAAGAGTCGGCCACTCAAGCTCGCGACGGCGGGCTGGATCCCAGGACAACGCACTTTCCCGCGCGAGCCAGGCGAGTCATCTTCCTGTGCATGAACGGAGGTCCATCGCATGTCGATTTATTCGATTACAAGCCCGTGCTGAACAGGCAATCGGGAGCGACCTCGACCATCGGCCGCGAACGTGGCGGAGCCAGGCTTCTCGGTTCTCCGTTCAAGTTCGCACAACACGGCGAAGCGGGGCTGTGGATTTCTGAAGTCTTCCCGGAGTTGGCCAGGCATGCCGATGACCTGTGCGTCATCAACAGTATGCACACTGATCTGCCGAATCACTCGCAGGCCTTCCTGCAAATGCACTCCGGCAGCTTTCAATTTGTGCGGCCATCGGTCGGGGCCTGGACGCTGTACGGCCTGGGCAGCGAGAACGCCAATCTGCCTGGTTTCATTACGGTGAATCCTCCGTCGGACAATGGCGGCGCGCGGAATTACGGCAGCGGTTTTCTGCCAGCCATTTGCCAGGGTACGAAAGTCGGAGGCAATCAGATTCCGGGATTTTACGCGGCGTTGTTAGGCAAAGACCAGGAGCCAGGGCCACCGCTGAAGAATATCGAGAACAACCATATCTCCCGCGATCTGCAGCGATCGCAGTTCGACCTCGTGCGAAACCTGAATCGGCACAAACTCGATCGCGACGTCTATCACCCGGAGATCGAAGGCGCGATTGCCTCGTTTGAACTCGCCTTTCGGATGCAGGATGAAGTTCCTCAGGTGCTCGACATGCGATCCGAACCCGAGTCGATCCTCAAACTGTATGGCGTCGGTGCGGGCCTGCCAACAGATCGATTCGGCCGACAGTGCCTCATGGCTCGCCGACTGGTTGAAGCCGGCGTGCGGTTTGTTGAAATCACGGCTCCCGTCGGATGGGATCACCACTTCATTCTCAAAGAGGAATTGACGAAGAGCTGTGCCGCCACCGATCGGCCGATCGCCGCGCTGCTCGCAGATTTGAAACAACGTGGCTTGCTGGAGGACACGCTCGTCATCTGGGCTGGCGAATTCGGACGCACGCCGTATGCTCAGAGCGGCAATGGCCGCGACCACAATAACAAGGGCTACACAGTCTGAATGGCAGGTGGCGGCGTCCGGCGCGGCATGGCCTACGGAGCCACCGACGAGTTCGGTTACGAGGCTGTTGAAAACCCAATGCACATCCACGACTGGCACGCCACGATTCTGCACCTGCTGGGTCTGGATCACGAACGCCTGACCTTCAACTACGGCGGTCGCGACTTCCCGCCTCACTGACGTCTATGGCAAAGTCGCCACGGAGATCCTCGGGTAGCCATCGACAAATCGAGCGTGTCGGGCCAGTGTTCTGTCAAGACTTGATTTTGGGTAGGTAAAGACCAAGCGGAGCGCCGTCTGCTGCAGCGCCTGGTTCGGCGTCTGCGTCCAGTCGGTGTTACTTCAGCAGCGTCACTTTCACATTCGGGAATTCCTTCCGCACGTCGTCCTCCGACGTGAAGGCACCGTCGCAGTCGTGCCCATCGATCTGCTTCAAGTTCTTCAATTTCTTGATTGACGACAGCGCCTCGGTGGAGACCGTGACAGATCGCAGTTCGAGAACTTCCAAAGCCTTCAACCCTTCCAGAGTCTCGCCGCTCTGCTTGTTCAATGTCACACCCCAGAGGAACAGAGATTTCAGATTCGGGAGCTTCGTCAGGTGTTTGAGACCGTCCGCCGTCAGCGTCCGGTTCCGTATCTCGAGGGTCTCCAGGTTGGTCAGTTTGCCGATGTGTTCGAGCCCCTTGTCGGTCAGGCGTTGTCCGCCGATAAGGCCCAACGTGCGGAGCTGCGGGAAGGCGACGAGTTGCTCGATCACTTCATCCGGAACCCTGGATGTGCAGTGAAACACGATCCCGATGACCGGTCGTTCGGGGACCGCTTGATCGCGGACCACCTTTCCCTCCCACTCCGCCTCGATGTGGCGGAGCAACGCGTCCGGTTCCGCACTGTAGGCCGACGGTTGCCCCGAGACGCACAACACGGTAACAAGGGTGAAGCTGACGAATGCCCGCATAGTGAACTTCCAAATCGGGTGACCTGCAGCCGAACAACGAATTGCGATCTATGCGATTTGAGATTCTGCGATTTTCCGCGTGGCGAGTCTGCCGCTCGATCACTGCCGGATGAAACGCCGTTGAGTTGTCAGGTTACGACAGCGCGGTTGACATGGCAAGTGTAGGGGCATTCTTTTGGACAGGCGAGCGGCTGGGCGTCAGCCCTCCGTGTCTCCGCATGACACGCGACGTGCAAGTCTGAGTCTTTCAGGAATCCGATGACGACAGGACGATGTTTAATTCGTGAAGGCGAAAAAGATTCGTAACCGTTCACGCCTCAGAACGAAACCTGCGCAAGCAACCACAGATGAACACGAATTTACACAGATAGAAATCAACTGTCAATCTGTGTTCATCCGTGTCCATCTGTGGTTTAAACTGTCATTCTCGAAATGTCGAGAACGGCGACAAAGATTCACACGGAGGGCTGACGCCCAGC
>JAYSPO010000741.1:0-15700 GCA_043722015.1 Candidatus Kuenenia sp.
AAATCTGTTGGCAAAGTAGGAGAAGTCATATTCGCCTGACTTGATCACTCCCTTCAGGCTATTTGACGTCTGCTGTACAGAGGGAGCGACATACGACGCACGAAACTGCTTCCACTTCTCCATGGTGCCTTTGCTGGAGAATACGGTCGAGAAAAGCTCATTATTGAGTCTGTCGGGGAAACTGATGACTTCTGGTCTTGATCCTTTTTGACCAATACCGTCCTTCTCACGAGTTGTGATCTGAAGAGTCCATTGGCCAGAAGACGCAACCTTGGCCGGCACTTCTAGTCCATGCCCGATCTGATCAATGCCATTCGCGCTGACCCAGGCGTCGTCCGCTTGCCATCGTTCATTGTCTTTGAGCTGCTGATAGCGAAATGCCGCATATCGAGCTTCAAAGTATTGAGAAACTGTCTCGCCCGGAAAGTTCTCGCGATACCAGTTGGGCCAATTCAATTCCGATCCACCGTCCTCGCCCCACCATTCTTCAATTTCCCGTTCCCATTGTTCACGACTTTTTAGTTCAGTACCGTAGAATGAACTACCGTAGCCGTTTTTTTGATTCTCATTTGCGTGAAAAGCTTTCCATAACATCACATAGCCACTGTAGGCATCCCCTGGCTGAAGAGCCGTCCTGTTCAGGTAGCTCCAAAGAGCTGACCTCCAAGCCTCAAATCCTGTAACTGTCGTGTTCAAACGGGCCAGTTCGGCTTGTTTCCAGTTGTCAAACTCTGAGTTGGTGCGTCCTCTTGAGTCCACGGACTCGCCGTCGGCGTTTACTCGCCTATAAGTGGCATAGACACTGGATTCGGCACCCACTTCAACAAGCCCGACGCCGAGTCGCAATTTCCCGGTGACATCAACAAACATTCCGGACGATGCGAGTAGATAGGGTAATGCAAATCCGCGATTTTCTTCCTCCTTCGAAATGGCATAGACCAATTCGCTGTCGGAAGTTCCAGACGGGGAGCCGCTTTTCTGGCCGTTCTCACTCCCGCCAGGTGCGGTGTTCGGGTCGTAGAAGATCCTGACGGCTTCTGAAATCGGCAGGTGGACGAAGCCCTGAGCGGCTTCAAAATAGTGGCCCCGTCGATCTTTCAGTCGAAGTCGTATCAGGTAATCGCCCCCTTCCGAAGCGGCGAAAATGAGGTCTTTTGATTCGCCGACATTCCCCGTCTGTTTGTCGGAATGAGCAGAGAAATACTGCTTTTCGATCGTATTCCCGTTGTGTTCGACGGTCCATTCCATCCCGTTCCAGTATTGGCTGCTTCCTACGGTCCCAGCCTCCACACGATAGACACCTGGTGTCTCTGTCGGGCTGACTACCAGCTGCCAGATGTCAACCTGCGGACCTCCCTCAACAAAATCTTCAAGTTTCTTCCACGCCTTATCCATTCCCTCCAGGGCATTATGCCATTCCGTCGATGCAGCCTTCTTGAACGACACCCATCGATCCGATGAGTAATCGCTCACAGCCTTCCAACGGTCGCCGAAGTAATCTGTACCGGCATTGATCCTGTCCGTCGAATAATCGGCGAAAGCCGCCCAGCGGTCGCCCATATAATCGCCAAGGCTCTCGAGGCGGTCCCCCGAGTAGTCTGCAAACGCTTCCCAGCGGGCTTCGGCATACTGATTCAGGTTCGTGAAGTTCTGAGTGTGCAGATCCCGGAACTGTTCATCAAAGCCCTGTAGTTTCGTGAAGCTGTCGTTCGCCCATTTCCCGAAATCCTTGAAGGAGGATGCATCAAACTTGATCGCATCACCCCATTTTCCAAAGTCAATGGCACCGAATTTGGTGTCGAAAAGCTTGTCGAACGACGGCCAATTCTGACCGATCTTCCCCAGTTGTTCGAGCGCACCGGTATTGAGACCTTTAATTGAGGCATCGATCGTCGCCGCTACGTCCTTCAGCACCGTGATCTTGCTGCTGATAGCTGACGCGACATTTGACGCCGCGGTTGAAGTCACGTTGGAAGCCGTTGTGATGACAGTTGAAACTGCTGAAGAAGCCTTGCTGCCAATACTGTCCATTGCAGACTTGATGGACTTCGGACTGAGCGAACCTCCGTAAAGCCCAAACCCCGCAGGTACTGCCCAAGTATATTCCTTGTATGCTCCGGAAGCACTCCATGTCTGGCGAAACGTCTCCTTCCCATTGAGGAAATATTGGCGCCAGACAGAATTGTCTGCATACCAAGTCGTGCGACGATAGCCGCCACTCTCGTCCCAGATTCCTTCGCTGCTTTGTTTGCCGTTCGTCCAGATCTGGCGAATTGAATTGCCATTTCCGTCCCAACCGATCTTGGTGAACGTGCTGCCTTCCCACGTTTCACGAAGTCGCTCATTTCCGCTAATGAAGGTTTGCCGTTCAGTGTAGGAGGAATACCAGTTTGTGACCTGATGAATGCCACCAGATGTCCACTTATCATCGCGAGTTTGTTTACCGTTGTACCACGTTTGCTTCGCGGAATTGCCCTTCCCATCCCACACCTGACGAGTCGATGTCTTGCCTTCCGATATCTCACGCAGGACCTCGGTTTCGCCACTGTAGGTCTGAGTCCATTTCGATGAGCTGTACCAGTTCGTCACCTGGTAGCTGCTGTCTTTGCCCCACTTTTCTTCGCGAGTCTGAGCACCCGTCGTGGAATAAGTGTTTCGAATTGAGCTTCCGTCTTTGGCCCACTGCTGACGCGAGGTGATCTTGCCGTCCCAGTAGCTTTCCTTCATCGAATTGTCGGCGCCGTCCCACGATTCCCGGATAAGGCTCTTCCCAGTCCACGTCTCAAGCAGTCGCTGGACGTTGTTTTGGTACGTCGATCGTTTCGTTTCAGTCGCATTCCATTCCGTGATCTGGTAGCCGGCCTTCGTGTTCCACTGTTCTTTGCTGAGCTGTTTTCCGTCGACAAACCGCTCTCGATAGCTTTCTCCCGTCTCGGACCAGCCAATGCGAGTAAAGCGTTTTCCACTCTGCCATTCTTCGCGCAAGCGTTCCTTTCCGTCCTGCCAGGTTTGCCGAAGGATTGAACCATCTGAATTCCATGTTGTCTTTCGAACGCCCTTCGTAGTGTCCCGAGCCTCCTCCGTCGTCTGGCGACCATTGACCCAAGTTTGCCGCAGGACAGAGCCATCCGCTCCCCAACCGGTGCGAATCGCCGTTGTGCCCTTCCATTCTTCACGAAGTCGGACGACACCGTTCTCGTAAGTATCCCGAACCGAAGAACCATCAGAGTTCCACGTCTTGCGACTGTAGGTTCCATTTGTCCCCCACTGTTCTTCAGTGACCAGAACTTCTTTCTGATACACCTGCCGCAAAGACGCTCCTGATGCATTCCAGGCCGTTCTTGTCAGCGTTGTTCCAGTGACTTCATCTTTTTGGACAAGCTGATCGTTCTTGAAGAACTCGGTGACACTCTGCCCAACAGCGATGAACGTCGTTCGTCGGAAGCCACCTTCTGTCGTCCAGGTTTCTTCGAGTGTTTGCTGGTCCTGAACGAAGGTCTGACGAATGACGGCCCCGTTCTCCGCATAGGCCGTCCGAATTCGATTCTCGGAAGTCACAACATCGCTGACACGCAACTTCCCGTGCAGGTAGCTTTCCCGTACGACGCTCCCATCGCTGCGATGTTCAGTCACGATGGTTTCGCCCGACTTCGTGGCGAGTTCTTCTCGAATCAATGCGTCATTCTGAAATCTCTGCTGCAGCCGACTGCCATCCCCGGACCAGGTGGTTCGAGTGAAAGTGGTGGCCTGAAATGTTTCCTCCTGAAGAAGGCTTTCGTTCAGAAACGAACGAGTGACTACGCTTCCGTCGGAATTCCAGTCTGTTCTTCGATATCCGCCTCCGACCGTCCAAATCTCTTCAAGCTGAGGACTTTGGCCATTGTAGGTCTGGCGAGAAACAGAACCGTCAATATTCCACGAAACCTTTGAGACTGTCCCATCGGTGTTTGTTGTGACCGTCGAAACCAACTGACCCGCTCGATACGTCACTTCGAGCGTATTGCCGTCAGCGTCTTTCCTGACAAGAGAATTGGAAACACCCTCTATCTGATGTGTTCCTACCACGAAGATCTGGTCAATTGCTGCCGTTGTCAGATGATTCGACGTAACTTCTGAGCCTCTCACCAGAACGTCAGCACCTTTTCCTGAGTCGATTGTCAGTCCGCTTTCCCAGAAGGCGTCGGCGATCTGAACAAAGTCGTCGCCGGCTCCGAGATCGAATTGAAGCTGCCGGACGGAATCTGGCAACTCAGTCCGCGACAGCCCATGCTCTGAACCCGTCTCAACGTACACCCTCCCGGATTCCTGCCGCACTAAAACTGCGTCCGAAGCTGAAGATCCGGTTACTTTTGCCGTGCTTCCGTCGATGGCCACCGTGATGGCCGACATCACTTGACGTACTTCCAGGACTTCCATCGACTGTCCGGAAAACTGCCATTTGCTCTTCCGGCCAGCGCCGTAAATCTCGGCCATTTCCTGTTCCGAGAGTGATTCCAGCGGCGTCAGGTCTTCGATGCGAATGCGGGGAGTGGCAGATTTGGTTGTTGCAGTCATGGTCCAGCCTTTCGGAAACCGGTTGAGTTTTGTTCGAGATACGAGGTCTACGTAAGTGTCGCGAGTTCATTTCAGAAAAATTTCATTCTGCCTGGAGTTAATATTTCCTTCGTTGCTGGCGACATCGGCGGTCGATTCCACCAGCCATGCTCGAATCCGGTGTGTTTTACCAGCAGAAATTTCAATGGGTTGAGCTCCCAGACTTGTCGCCAACTCAATCCCGTCGGTCGTCTTAAGGACCAGTGAATGCGTCCCCTTTGGCACTGACAGTGTGAACACGGTGCCGACATCATTAGGCACAAACACAACGGAATGGCCATCGACTTCCACTCGATCCAACTGAACCGGTGATTCGAGTTCCATGATCACTGTGCCGTCCAGAATTCGCTGTTTGATGACGAAAACCGCCCGTCGAAGCAGCGCTGCAAATCCTCCGAGGACACCCAGCAGCGTGTTTCGTTTCGGAGGCTGACGATGATTGGACGCTTTGATCGGCTGAGGTTCGATCGTGCTGGTCGCACGGTTCACCGACAGTCGCCGAAGTTCTTCCGCCACGGCCTCCGCCGACTGAGGGCGTTGTTCACGATCTTTCGACAGCAACCGCGTGATCAAATCCGCCAATTGCGGATTCACATCCGGAGCCACTTCGGTCAGCGGCTTTGGATCTTCATGAACCACAGCAAACCACGTTTCGGGCAGGCTGCTGCCTTCAAACGGAGCCTTCCCGGACACCAACCGATACAGCACGTTTCCCAGACTGAACAGGTCGCAGCGATGGTCAACTTTTTCACTCCGAGCCTGCTCGGGAGCCATATAATTCGGTGTTCCGAGAACGATGCCCGACCGAGTCAATCCGCTATCTTCCGCGCAGTTTCGTACGAGGCCGAAGTCGACAATGCGAACTCGATCATTGCCTTCCTGCAGCCAGATATTGTCGGGCTTGATGTCGCGGTGAATCAGACCTCGGGAATGAGCCGCCTGCAGGCCTTCGGCAACTTCGCGACCAATGCGAAGGACATCGGATTCCGGCAATCGTTCAACTCGATTCAGTCGTGCCTGCAGCGATTCGCCTTTCAAAAGCTGCATGGCGATGAACGGTACGCCATTGTCTTCGCCCACCTGGTAAATCGTGACGATGTTGTCGTGTTCGATGGCCGCAGTGGCTTCCGCTTCCTTCAGAAAGCGTAATTTCGCATCGGAGATTCCCGCTATGGTCGGCTTCATCACTTTCAGAGCCACCCGGCGCTTCAGTCCGGGATCTTCCGATCGAAACACAACCCCCATGCCGCCACTGCCAAGAACTTCCAGAATGCGATAGCCGCCCAGCCGACCGATTTCATCCGGCAACTGAGCAGGATTCAGGAATTCAAAAGATATGCCCGATCCGGCGATTTTTTGCCCCGGCATCAATGTTTCGCCAGTGGAAGCTTCGTCGCCATCGCCAGCCAGCGTTTGTTCCGACGCGTTCGATTGGGCGGGCGAGGAACTGAACCCGGGAGTCATGGAGTGGGCCCGCTGAATCAGCCGTTCCACAGTCTCAGCTTCAGGGTTCCGGAAGATTCCGGTATCCGCCCGAGTCAACATCGCTGTGATTTCGGTGGATGACACAATCTGGTCGGCAATCGTCGCGCAGCGGTCACATTCCAGCATGTGCCGTTCGATTTCCGTTGCGTCGGTCGAAGAAACCTGGCCTCTTACCAGTTCTTCAAGCGCCGACTGTGCGGGACATTTTGCAGCATTCATTTGTCAGGCAATTCCGGCAACAGGATGTGGAACGGTTCTGGAAAACCCAATTCGTCGTCACAAACTACGCACGCATCTCAAAAACATTTCAGAAAAACGTTCCGATCGCGAATCGGCCAAATGTTCCAGGCGTCGCCAGAGCATTTCCTGCGGGATTGACAGGGGTTCTCGACGTTCCATGGTAAAAACATGAATTTGAACCGTTAAACCCTTGTCGGGACATTTCCTTGTGCCTTGTCAAATCTTAAGTGTAGGTTGGACATTCTTGTCCGACTGCGTTTTGACGGGTAAGAATGCGCATCGTACCCCAATACAAAGTTTTGAAAGGGCACTAGTCGAGCAGACCGGCAAGTTCCTCCCGCAGTCGCTTCAGGACACGGCACTTTGAGACACGAACGGCATTCGCCGAGATGCCCAACTCCTGAGCCACATCGTCAGCGGATCGATCTTCCGTGACGTACTTCCAGCATGCCTCCCAGGTGACTGGTTCAAATTCCGCAGCAATCAGTCGCCGAGCACGCTCAATCAGGTAGGCTCGATATTCGGCTTCATCAAACAGGTCTCGCTGTTGAACTTCGGGCAGCCGTTCCATGAATGACGATTGCCCCGTCCCTGGACGATGTTTCTGTCGCCGTTGCCAGTCACGCGCTTTGTTCAGCGTGATGGTATGCAGCCACCCACGAAAGCGTTTCCGTGCGTCATATTCGAACTCCGGAAGCTTCATCACCAACGTCGATAAGACTTCCTGCACCAGATCGGAAGCATCGTCCGAATTCAAACCGTGCTGACGAGACCAATAAAAGATGAGTGGAACATACAATTCTGTAAAACGTCTCCACGCCGCTTCCGCATCGATGTCGGTGGACTTCAGCCGGCGCAGCAGGTTAATTGACGTGTTATCCACACTTGTCCCAAATCCACCAGCAAAAAGAAGAGTCAAGGAGGCCACAGCGTACTGTGTGGCCAAGAATTGTCCAGGCACCACCCATCAGACTCGTAACGGCTTCGGTTCATCAACAGATTTTACAGCCCGCCTGAAGCGGGCTGTAAAAGAGCAAAACACAAAAGTAATCGGCCATGAAATAATCAAGCGGCTCAGGGGTAAGTCCTTGCCACACGGAAACCAAGGTAGTCGAAAGAGTTACCAGGCAGATAGCCGCGGCGGTACGCAGAACGCACCTCGTTTGCGAGATCGTAGAACGACCCGCTGCGCAACACTTGGCTTTGCGAGTTGCTCAGTTTGCCCGTTTGCTCCTTGTCTCCCATCCGCGCGAGGTCCGTGTCGTAAAACCGCGAACGATTCTGACACAACTCCAAAACGTTGCCCTGCATGTCGAACAAACCGATTCCGTTCGGTCGCAGTGTGCCCACTGGCAGCATCCACTTGTCACCAGACGTTTTCGTGTACCATGCATACTTACCCAAAAGTGTTTCTGTCTCGCCAAAGTAATGAGCCGTCGTCGTACCCGCACGACAGGCGTATTCCCATTCGGCTTCTGAAGGGAGCCGATAACCCTTACGCTGCAGGTAGTCCCCGACCAGCGTCATGCCTTCCGCAAATGACTGGTCCGGATCGTAGCACCACTGATCCCGTGGAATGCCTTCCTGCTCACTCAGCCAGTTGCAGTACGCCGCTGCGTCGTACCACGTGAGATCGTTCGCCGGAGCGTCTTCTTCCCTCGCCTTCGTCCGGTCGAAATCGTGATCACTGCGAAATGACCGAAATTGCGCCACCGTAATTTCGTGCATGCCGATCGCAAATCTCCGACCGATGCGACGACGGTGACGGATTTCGTTTTTGCCGGTGGGACCTTTAAATCGCTCCGTCTCACTAACCGGGGATCCCATCAGAAATTCCTTGTCAGCGTCAATGATGGCGAAGCTGAGGCTTGAGGCGGCAGCCGGGAGACCGGAGGAAGAAGACAGTTTGCCGCTCGTTTTGGTCAGGTACCAGCGCCGGTCGCCGACGGCAGCGCCGGTGGAGTAGGCCGTTTGTACTTCCGCGATTGTCGCCAACGCGCCCAATTGTCGCAGTGTCCATTCGGCAGCACCGTGGACCCCGGAATCCGGGTCGTCCGCGTAGCGTTTCGCAAGGTCGGCAATGACTGCGGCCTGCTGTTCGGGCGACAGGAGTTTTGCCTTGGCAAATTCACCAATGCCAAGAATCAAAGATCGCTGACGCGACACATCCGATTCCTGCTGGAGCTGCTTGAATAACGATTGAGGATCGACACCATAGGTCGCCAGGCGATGCTGTACGTAACTGCGAAGGCGTGGGTCAGGTTCATCCCGAAACAGGGGCCAGACTTTTACCTGGGCGTTGAGCCGCAATAGTGCTGTGGCAGCGGCGGCTTGTTCCAAGGCAAGTTTTTCTTTGGATGCGTCTGGGATGATGGGGCGGTGCAGGACGAGGGAACTGGTTGGCTCGGTCGAGGGACCGGCCACAACAGCCACGGCCCCCTCATCCGGCCCGTCGGCCACCTTCTCTCCCTTGCCAGGTGGAGAAGGGACAGGGGGAACCGGTGTTGGGTTGATGGCGATGGAGAACGGACGATAGCCTTCAGCGAGGAGCGGCTTGAGTTGGTCGAGTAAACGATCTACAGGAACGCTGGTCAAGAGCTTCGATTCAAAGTCGATGTCGGCTCGCCATACCCCAGCATAAGTGGCGGGTGGTTCCAATTCGGACAGCAGTTTGATAAAACGTGGATCTGCATGTAGACTGGCTAAATCCTCATCGGATTTCAGTTGCTCGGCGTTGCTATAACCCTGTGCGACCAGTTGCCGCAGGAGTTCAAAGGTACGGTCGGCGAATTTTGCAGCCTGAGAGGCATCCTTTGCTGAAAGGGCCTGTGATGACAGGGCGGCAGCACACGCGACGTAGTACAGATCGTCCATGTTCTGACCGACAGCTTTCACGGCGGCTTCCAATTGGGCGGAAGCCTTTTCGAACTCACCCAGGCGGGCTGGAACCTGGATCTGTACGTACAATTTCACAGACGCTTCGTCATTCGTGGCGAGATATCTTTCGAGGGACTCTCTGGCTTCGTCCCCTTTTCCAAGGCGTGCTAGTGTTTGCGTGCGATACTGCAGGACGAAGGCCGTGACGGTTCCTTGGCTGATCAGGAAGTCCAGGTCGGCCAGCGCCGGTTCCAGATTGCCCAATTGATATTGGGCTGCGGCACGGGCCCGGCGAACCTGCGGATCATCCTGTTTTTCGGCGGGAAGTTCTTTGATTTCAGCCAGTTGCTGGCGGAATGAGTCTAAAGGATCCGCCAGCTTTGCAGCCGGAGCGACAGCGACATCCCATTGCGGTTGCTCGACCAATTCAAATCCCGCATAGGCGGGGCGGAGTTCTGAGAGTGCTCCCTGGCTGGACCAGAGACCAGTGTACCGTCGCTGAACGCTGGCGTCCCTCCGGACGGTGATGGCGTTCTGAGAGTTGAAGCCCTGTTGAGTAAGCGTAGTTTGTGCGGCTGTGAGTTCCGCTTCGGTCACATCGAGCAGAACGCGACGCTGTTCGTCAGCGTTGACAGGCTCAGACCACAGGGCGATGAACTGCGGTTCGGCAGATTCATCAGTTAAGGGGATGATTGCGATGTCAGTCAGGAGCACGCCGTCCTTTGTGGCCGGTGCATCGAGGGCGGGAAGGTCGGCTTTGCTGAGGCTGGGATCGAGGAGCCAGCGGAGGTTGTCGCGGGTCCAGACGGCGGAGATCTGAAGAGTGGGTTCAGCAGCCGCTTTGGCAACCCCCTCATCCGGCCTTCGGCCACCTTCTCCCCCTGCCAGGGGGAGAAGGGACAGGTGTGGGCGAACTCGCGTTGGACGATAACCCGATGTCCGCAGCGTTTCTGCAATTTCGCGGAATTGCGGCAGCGGCATGTCCTGGCAAAAGGCAAACCGCTCGGTGATCAGGCCGTGGGCCGATTCGATTTGGGCGCGAACGGCAGCGGACGGTTCGGTCCAGGCTGGATCCAGCGGGGCGTCCTTCCAGTCGGCTTTAAGACGCTTGTCAAGCAGTGCTTCCAGATTCTTCACGGCGGCTGGCTGGTGCTGCTGCAGGACAGGGAAGAGCGATTTGTCGGATACGACATCGGCAGCCAGCACCAGTTCTGTCAGCGTGTCAGGATCTTTGGCTGCATAATCCGTCAGCAGCGAAGTGGCCAGGGTCTTGGCGAGCTCGCCGCGACTCGGGTCTTTGAAGATGTTGCTCAGAGCTGGCACAAGTTGCGGAGCCACGGGACGCAGGAGTTCCTTGAATTCTCCGATGTACTCCGGGCTGACGGTCACCAGTTGTGCGGCGATGAATGTGGTGAAACTGTGGTCGTTCCAGCCTGCACGGACGCTTTGCCCAGTAGGTTCCTCACGCGGAGCGTGAGGGCTACTTTGCTCACGCTTCGCGTGAGAGGAACCAGGGTCAAACGCCGCGAGGGCACAGGCGACCCGGAAGCGTCTGATGGCGGGTTGCTGGTCGTCTGTGGCCAGTTTCCAATAAACCGGGATTATTGCTGATTTGTGCGGTTCGAGCAACTGTCGCACCGGTGCAAACTGCGCCGGCGTAAGGGTCAGCAGCCGCTCCTGAAGAAATTCCAGCACGGCAGGATCAAAGGTTTGACCTTCCGCCACCAACGCCAGGCCAGCATGCAGTTTGGCATCGGAGTCTGCTGCAGAATCTTTGAACGCCTGCTGCAGTTGCGGATCGGCCCAGGTGCGGAAATTTTTCAGGCTGGTGAGGCTGGTGCTGACCTGAACCGTGTTGGCGGCCAGTAGTCCTTCGACAAGCCGCGTCGCTTCGGCCTGATTGCGGCGTTCGTTGACCTCCCTTGTGATTCCAACACCAGCCGCGATTAACAGGCACGTACAGGCCACCGCGATTGCTGAGCGAATTCCATATACCCTTCTGGCTCGACCGATCATGGCTCGCTGCGGTGCTGTCCAGTCCTTCGATTCCGTCAACGTCCGGATGCTGAGCCATTCCGTCAACGACGGCAGATGGCGGTTTTCTTGTGTGGCGATCCAGAGGGCCGAGCGTTCAGCCAGTTTCAATTCGGCGCGACCCCGACGGGTTTCCCTTTGTTTGCGGGTCAGCCATTCACGAAGAGAGGGGACCAGATAGTCGTGGGTGAGTTGGTAGTAGCTAAAAGAAGAAGGATGAGGAATGAAGGATGAATCGGCAGAAACTCTTATTTCATCCTTCATCCTTCCGATTTCATCCTTTCCTTCCGGATCTGTGGGTGTGATCAGCCGCAATTCGCTGTCCAGAATTCGGAGCAGGTCCGCAAAGTCGGACGGACGGTCCTGGTATCCGGACGCGGCCATCAATTCGGCCTGAGAGTGCATGTGGCCTTTGATGTCTGTGCCAACATCCGGCAGCAGGGCTCGCAGCACGCCGCGTGCGGCGACGGCATGCCGACGGTGATTCGGATTGGCCTGCGGCGAACTAAACGTCTCATCGAGGAAATTGACACCGATGCCTTGTGTGCCACCCACATTCTTGAGTGTGGCGGTCGTCCAGGGTTTGCCTTTGATCATTTCCGCAAACAAAGACAAGCGGACTGAGACAACTTTACCGTCCTGAGCCAGTCCGGAAGAAACATCACCGACAAACTGCTGCTCATCGGCGGACATGTTCCCGGCGTTGGCTGGCAACTTGCCGAAAGCCTGACCAAATTTCGTCAGAACTTTCGCCGAGTGATCGATATCGAACAGGTCCACCGTCCTGAAATTGTGCCCCTGTACAATCGGAATATCGAGTGCATCCATAAAACGGGCTGCCGCCATCGCAAAATCGTCACGTACCATGACGATTGCCTGCAATCGACCGCCGTCACATTGTCGCAGCGCCTTGACGAGTTCCGCGTCTGGTTCCGCTCGGTGCGCATGCAGCCATTGTTCGAATTGGTCGATGATGATTACGACCTTTTGTGGGGCGGGCTTCCAGCCAGCCTTGACTGTGACAGCATGGGCATTGGCAGGCTGAAAGCCTACCCTACGTCGCAATGCAGCCAATGTGTCGGCCAGCCCCAACTCTTCGGACAGTTCTGGCAGCCGTTTACGCAGACCTCGCAGAATGCGGAGTTCGGTCTCGTCCGGTGTGGCTTCGACGTAAACCGCCATGACATCTTTCGACAAGTGCGGTAACAGCCCAGCTTTCACCAGCGACGATTTTCCGCAGCCGCTCGGACCGTAGATCAGGCCCACGCTGAAAGTCTGTTCGGGATCCATCTGTTCGATCCGCTGTTTCCAGAACGCGAGGCTTTCCGGCAGACCGTCTCGATTTCTTTGTCCCGGTAACAAGTCCAGAAAGAAGTCGGCATCGTTCGCATCGAAGGATCGGAGTCCTTTCGGGACCACCTGCACGGCAGATTTGGTCTGAGCCGTGGCGACCCCCGCTTTCAGCCACTCTGCCAGATCGTCAGCGAACTCGGCTGCCGTGGCGTACCGATCAGAAGCTCGCTTCGAGAGGGCTTTCAGGCAAATGCGTTCCAGTTCCGCCGGGACCGAATCGAGCAGTTCGCGCGGTAATTTCGGTTCGACCGCAATCACCTGATGCAGCGTCTCCATGACCGAACTGCCGCGGAATGGTTTCTTCGTCGTCAGCAGTTCATACAGAATCACGCCCAGCGAAAAGATGTCGCTGCGACCGTCCAGACGATGGCCTTCCCCTCGAGCCTGCTCGGGGCTCATGTAGGCCGGCGTGCCTGCGATCACGCTGTGTTTCAAGTTTTCCTCTTCGCGAATCGCCAGGCCGAAATCTGCCACAAACGGTGTGTTGGAACTGCCTTCGATCAGGATGTTGGCCGGCTTCACGTCTCGGTGAATCAGCCGTTTCTGATGGGCATACTGCAGAGCCAATGCAACGGTGGCCAGCAGGCGTGCCGAGTCAACTTCTGCCGGTCGACCAGCCTTGATGCGGTCTTCCAGTGTCGGACCGTCAATAAACTTCGACACGACATAGATGGATCCATCCTCCGTGCGACCGACATCGTAAACCGACACGATATTGGGATGATCCAGGCTGGCCACAGTGCGAGCTTCGGCGAGGTACGCTTCGGCATCTTCCGGCTTCTGAAACCGGGCTTTTGTGGGTACCTTGATGGCCACCTGCCGCTGCAGTTCTTCGTCAAACCCCAGATACACTCGGCCAAACGCCCCTTCGCCCAGGGTGCGGTCCAGTCGATAGCGGCCTTTCTGCTGAACGCTGATTCCGCTGGAGCCGATGTACGTCACCGTTGACGCGATGGCGGTCGGAACTTTGCTGTCAGCACGCACCGATTGTTCGGCGGGCTCCTGCTCATGGCCCAGAACGGTCTGTTCATGAGGATCGTTCATCGCGTCTGGTTTCGACTGCTCGACCGTCGTTTGCGATTCATCCACCACACCGGCAATAAATGAATGCGTTTCAGCAGCAGAATCGATCGCCTTGTGAACCGCGAAGTACCGCTGCAACGCATCGGCCAACTGTGGGAACTGTTGTACGTATTCGTCCGGGCTGCAGGTGTCCCCGCGTTCTTCCCGCAGTGTGACTTCTGCAAGAATCAGTTCCAGGAGTTCGTTCTCAGGCAGTGGAGGTGTGATCGCGCTGGCCAGCGATCCCACCCGCAGCCGCTCACCACGCTGCCACGCCTGAAGTTGCTGCTCACGCAAATCCGCAAGAGCCCATGGACGCAGACCGTTGCAATCAGGCATTATTCATTCTCACGAAAAAGAGAAGTGCCTCGCGGAAAAAGTACGGACACTCATGACGCTAGTCCCGCCAAGGGACACGATATCAAAGCCGTGATGCCGCAGGAAGCGATGACAAGCACAGAGGGCCGGGGATCGCACGGCGCAAAAAAGACCATGATCCGTCACAATCGGACTTCAGATCTCTCCTTTCTCGACTGCTCGTGTAGATCCCACCGAAGCAGCTGACAATCGGATTTCATTTGAGCTCGAATTGCCGTCACACTGCGCAGTCGAAACGACGACGAACTCCCGGTAACAAAGCAGCAAAATTGATCTCGTCGCCTACAAAACTGCTCCAGCCGTTTCTGACACGGGAGGGCGTCTCCTAGGTCAGATTTTGTATCATCGATCGAAGCTTCGATTCTACATACCGAACACTGCGACCTGATGCCAGATCCTGCTCCGATGAGACCGACCGGAACCACGAAGTGCATGGTCGCAAACTGCTCCGGTCACATCGACCGAGGCAGCGAACGATTTGGCGACAAATCCGCATGTGTCATCAAATTGATGGCAAACAAGATGCGTTTTCCGGCCATGCCAGCGATCACCAGAATCCGGTTGATTTGGCAAAACTGGCGACAGATATTTCAATGTCGATTCTCACTCAGAATGAACCGACCTGAGTCAGCAAAAGTTTTGCAACTCAGGTCACACCCTCCTGAGTGGTTTGGGCTCGGGTGGTTGCAAGGCGAGGTCGCAATCATCCGCGCAGCTTCGACAATGGGTATCAGTCGTCATTTCGACTACGCAGTCTGCTGAAATTCGAGCTCTCGCAAATCAGTTCGTTGGCCTGCGTCGGACCGCCAAACGAATCGCACGAGTGTAATGTCTCACGCAGATGGGATCTTAACTGATGATCGTCGTCGCGCAAGAATTTCCATTCAAACGATTCGCGGTCCCATCGGAAGAAGTCGTACTTGTCTTCTTCGAAAACGTGGACAAGCAGCGACGCCAATTTCAGCGCGTCATCGCTCTTGCCGTCATCTCCGACGTTAATCCGATAATCGTATGTTTCCATCTTCGGCCAACCAAAGCGAGCGTAAATGTCCCTGGAACCGGCATCCTGATCTGCGGCAAACACGGACGCTGCGATTGTAGCGAGAAACATCAACATGGATCGGCCTCCATTGCCATTCAGTACGGAATTCATCGGTGCGTAAGGATATGTCGACCGGCAAATTTCCAAAAGGTGAAATTCGTTAGCCCAACAGAAGCTCGCTCCGATTCGTGAACTCCGCCTCGCGGCTAACCAATAAAGAGCGGTCCACCCCGTCGACGCCTTCATCTGTGCATTTCAGTTTGATGACCGCTGATGGCCATGTTGTCAGTCGCGGGATTTATCCGTCTCGCGAAATGCTGAATATGTGGACCGGTGGTGGTCCAGCGCAGGTGGTTTCATTACCGATTGCTGAGCAGGGTTGCTGCAGTGGTTCGACCGGTTGCTGCTGACTTATGAGCGGCTCGGCGTCTGCGGCGTTCGCCCTCCGAACAATCATGTGCGACATGGAAGACATCGTTAACCACACGGAGGGCTCACGCCCAGCCGCTCGCCCAAAAAGGGATCTTGTCCATACTCCTAACAGTTAAATACTTGATTTCTCGCGACGATTTCCAGGGCTCCGTTTGCAGAAGTCAGCTCTGGTGTGGCAGAAACATTTATTGCAGAAAAATACAA
>JAYSPO010000742.1:0-1374 GCA_043722015.1 Candidatus Kuenenia sp.
GGCGGACAGGCTTCCACCGCTTCATGACTCAGGAATCGCTCGATGTCCCGCGCCAGACCATTGGCCGTCTCGTAACGGCGGTCACGCTCCTTGTCCAGAGCCTTCATAATGATCCAGTCGAGATCGCCTCGAATGCTGCGGCCGAGTTGTTCCGGATCAAGACTTCGCTGGGCCGCGATGCTGGCCCGCTGCGCGTTGGTACTCACGCGAGTGCTGGGTTTGGGCGGTTCGACTTCTTTGATCAGCCTGAGAATCTCTCCGAATACGGCATCCTTCAGCTGTGCCTTCTCCAGAGGTGTCGTCCCCGTGAGCAGTTCGTACAACATCACGCCCAGCGAATACACATCGCTCCGCGTATCGACGTCCAGATTGTTGTGTTCTGCCTGCTCAGGGCTCATGTAAAGTGGCGTGCCGAGCATCAGACCGTGACCCGTGTGCAGAGTCTGCTCCGTGAGCGGCTGATACATGGCCTTGGCTAATCCGAAGTCGATCACTTTCGGAACCGGCTTTCCGTCATACAGGCAGATCAGCACATTCGATGGCTTCAGGTCCCGATGGATGATCCCTTTCTGATGAGCATGCTGCACGGCCTGGCAGATGGGAACAAAGAGTTTGAGCCGCTCTTCCACGGACAATCGAACCTGGTCGCAATATTCGGTCAGAGGCATGCCTTTGACGTATTCCATCGCAAAGTACGGCCGCCCCTGATCCGTCACACCGCCGTCAAAGACCTTGGCAATGTTCGGGTGGTCCATCAGAGCCAATGCCTGACGTTCGGCATCGAAACGAGCCAGCACCTGACGTGAATCCATACCAGGCTTGATGAGCTTGATCGCGACTTTGCGTCGAACCGGCTTTGTTTGTTCGGCGACCCAGACGGTCCCCATACCGCCTTCGGCAATGGCTTCCAGAAGCTTGTAGCGTCCAGCGATGATGCTGCCGGGCTGCTGCCCCTTTCGGTCAGCGTCCGGACCTTCGTCGGGGATCACCGTAGGCTGGTCCAGGTACTGCTTCGGCTGATCAAAGGCGGTCAGCAGTTCTGAGACTCGGCGAAACAGCTCCGCGTCTCCCGCGCAGCGTTCGACCAGAAACGCGAGTCGCTGCTGCGGGTCAGTGATTTCGATCGCCTGCGAGAAAATCTTTTGTACGTTGTGAGGATCTAAACTCATGGACTTGCTCCTTTTCGGTTATTTGTCCATGCGTCGCCGCACAAGTTTCTGGCGCAGGAAAATCAGAATTTCATCGTGAGCGTCGAATTCGACGGACTTTGCCACTCTAATCCTGATACAAGCGACAGCCATATGGAGTGCGGCGACTTGTCGCCGCTTTGCCTTTCCGACACGGCATTTTTGTCAATCGGCGTGGGAAGACAGC
>JAYSPO010000743.1:0-1767 GCA_043722015.1 Candidatus Kuenenia sp.
GGTAAATTTTCGATTTCGACTTATGAGTCCGGCGACGGATTGCCTGCCGGTGACTACTCGTTGACCTTCACCTGGCAGGAGTTCAACGTCATTTCTCGCTCCTACAGCGGCGAGGACAAGCTGAACGGCAGATACATTGATCCGGCAACATCGACAATCAAGTTGACCGTGAAAGAGGGCGAAGAAAATGATATGGGTGTCGTCGCATTAACAACGAACTAGTACTCATTGCGAATTCAGGCAAGTGCCATCGACATCCGGCGAATCTCATCGGACACGCTTGCCCCCACTTTCTACGACTGAAATTAAAATCTATGTCATCAAAGTTTCTGTTGCTGCAGTTGATCACTTGTTTCTGTTTCTGTCTGCCTTGTTCCGGAGCAGAAGATGCTGCGGCAACGGCATCCAAAGCTGTTCCGCAGGAGATATTTGAATACGTCGCCAAGCCCGAACCGGACTTCGCTTGGAAGTTGGCGGACACGATCAATCTGGGGGCCAACAAGGTTCATCGCCTTGAACTGACGTCGCAGAAGTGGCAAGGCATTCTTTGGAAACACAATCTGATTGTGTACGAACCCACCGAGCTGGTTCACAAGGACCACATGTTGATCTTCGTCAACGGTGGTGGCATGGACAGCGTGGGAAAAACACCGCAGATCAAAGACATGGCCATGGGGATCGCACTGGCAAACTTCTGTGGAGCCCGGATTGCCACACTGCATCAGGTCCCCAATCAGCCGCTGATGGGTGGCAGAAAAGAAGACGATCTGATCACGGAGACATGGCTTAAATATCTGGAGTCAGGTGACGCCACATGGCCGCTGTTGTTCCCCATGGCGAAGAGCGCTGTCAAAGCGATGGACGCGCTGGAGCAGTTTTCGGAAGAGCAGTTCAAACAGCCCGTCAAGGGGTTTGTCATCACTGGGGCATCAAAACGCGGCTGGACAAGCTGGCTGACTTCCGTTGTCGATAAACGCATCATCGCGACCGCGCCGATCGTAATCGACACGCTCAACTTTCCCCTGCAGATGACCCATCAGAAAAAGACATGGGGATTTTACAGCGAGCAGATTGCCGATTATACCAGCAAGGGTCTGGTAAACGACGACGGCATCCCCCGCGATGGACGTGAAGGGGAACTCTGGAAAATGATGGACCCGTATACGTATCGCGCCCAGCTGACAATGCCAAAACTTCTGGTTGTGGGTGCGAATGATCGCTATTGGTCAGTGGATGCAATGAGTCTGTACTGGGACGATCTTGTCGGCCAGAAGCATATTCATCGTGCTCCTAATGGGGGACACGGACTGGACGACGGCAAAGAAAGTGCCCTGAAGACCATTGCCGTCTTCTTCCGTCACGCCGCGACAGGAAAAGCACTTCCGGAATTCAACTGGAAACCTCAGGTGACCGATTCTGAAGTCGGCCTGTCGATGACACCTTCCGGCGATCCCCTGGTTGTGCGGATGTGGGTGGCTCGATCTGATTCCAATGATTTCCGTGATTCAAAATGGGAATCCCGGGAATTATCCGCGACGGAGGGCAGCTTCAGCGGTTCAGCAGCAAGATCCGGCAATCAACGGGTTGCCGTGTTTGGGGAGGCTGAGTACGAACACGAGGGCTTGACGTATCTACTTTCGACACTCGTATTCTGGAAATAGGCCGGCTATTAGGCGAGCGGCAGAAAGGAAATTACCAGAAAACTGGGATAGCAGTGAGTTGAACAGGAAGTCAGACTGTTGGCATATTGTGGCATGAATGCGGTAT
>JAYSPO010000744.1:0-7704 GCA_043722015.1 Candidatus Kuenenia sp.
GGCGTTCGCGATGTGCTGTTGTGGATTGCCGTCGGCGTGACAGTCTGGAGCGGATTGATTTACGTTATCCGCGGCTTTTCGCTGCTGCGGCAGGAGTAGGATGGACATTCATGTCCATCGATGCGCTAAGAATCGCGATCGAAGCGAAGATTGTTGTGCATCAGGAGTCCGTTGGCAATAGTGCGTCACTTGGCAGTGTCTCGGACATGAATGTCCAAGCTACAGGAATCGCAGGCTGTGAATGCGTGTCATTTGGCTCAGGCAAGCTTGCAGGCGGTGCCAGCCATTCAAACGGACGGCAGGGGATATTTCGCAGAATCCAGAAGGCCATCACCGCGATCGCGATCGACATCGCCTGTTTGCCGCTCAGCCGCCAGCGAACCGCCATGAATCGTGGCACCGGCAGTTCCAGAAACAGGAGCGACGCTCGCACGCCTTCCCATATCAGCCAGGGCAGGGCGATGATGACCATCGCATTGTATTGCAGGGCGAGCAGGATTCGTCCGTTGAACAGATGATGGATCGCGCGCTGGCAGCCGCAGCCCGGACAGTGCAGACCAGTCGCCCAAAAGAACATGCACTTGGGAAAGAAAGCCTGCCATTCCCCAGACGGATTCTTTCGAAACAGGACGTACCCAAGGCAAACGATTCCTGCGACGGCGAAGAAGAATCCGCATCGTCGCAGGAGTCGTGGTGTTCGCATCGAGCGCGCACAAAGTGCGTGCATCAGAATCCCTGTCCCTGGTTCTGAGCCGCCAATGCCGCAAGAACCTGCAGGCCGATGACGATCAGGTTGGCAACGATCCCGAGTCCAATTGCAATGTTACCCCACAAGTTGGCTTGGTCCGAGGCCTTTTGAGCACCCGCATAGTCGCCGGCATCCAATTTTCCATTGACCTGCGCCGCGAAGACAATGGCCACAATTCCGAGTGGCAGACAGCAACACAGTGTGGTGATAATGGCTTTCACCAGATGGTTCGGAATATTGGGCCGTGGTCCTCCCTGACCCATCTGTCCCGGAGCAGGTTGTGAATATGGATTGAACGGCGTCTGACCTGACATGAAATGCACCTTTCGAAAATTCGTGCGGACTGAGAAATCGGCGACTAGTTTTGAAGCGAACCTACGTGTTCGTTTCACCTGAACGGATCAAATAATCTCGGGATCAATCAACTTCGTGACTCAACAGAATTTCATCCAGTTTTCGTGTCATTGTTGCATGCCTCCCGCTAAAAGCCCGATCGCCAGTATCACCAGCATGCCAATGATCGGCAGAATGCCAAGTCCGATGCTGATGTTACCATACATATTTGCTTGCTGCGACGCACTGGTTGCTCCGGCATAATCGCCGATGTCCAGCTTTCCGTTGACCTGAGCCGCGAATACGATGGCCACAATCCCTAATGGCAGACAACAAAAACAGGTCGCCAGAATCGCCTTGACGAGGTGATTCGGCATATCCGGCCTGGGTCCCGAATTCATTTGTCCGTACGGCTGCCGGCCGTATTGAGGCGGAGAGGAATATGGATCATACGAATCGGTCATACAGGCGGTCCAGATGCGGCTGACTCCGTTACGCAGGTAGATGTAGTTTCCAAACGCGATCGTTTCAAGCCATCAGCGCGAGATATGTCGTCTGCGACTAATCCCTGGCCAAGCGACCTTTGGAGTGCGGTGACTCGTCACCGCTTTCTTTTTCAGGGTATTTGGCTCTGCGAAAGACTCTCGTGTGTTCTGCCGACTTCACCTGAAATTGAAATGGAATATTCGCTGTTTTCCCACGCCGATTGACAAAAACCCCGTGTTGGAAAGGCAAAGCGACGACAAGTCGCCGCACGCCAAATGACGGTCGCTTGTTTCAGGTCTAATCCGACCTGTCCTGAATGTCAGCCGGAAACCCCGATCGCAGTCGCCGTCGCGTATTCGCGAGCATGTGAGATCGTGAGTTTGATTTCAACAATCTTCAACTGCTGGCTGATTTGCAGTGCCTCCCCGGACAGCAGTACTGTTGGCTGACCAGTGTGCAGTGAAATCACTTCAATATCGTGAAACGTGATGCCCTGCACAAAGCCGGTTCCAAGGACCTTGACAACGGCTTCCTTGGCGGCCCAGCGACCGGAAAAACGCACGGCGGAGTCACGATGTCGTTTGGCATATTCGATCTCATTGGGCGTAAAACATCGATTCAGAAAATGATCGCCGTGACGCTCAATCATTTCTCGAATGCGTTCGATTTCCACAATGTCCGTGCCGATCCCGATAATCATGTCATTCGCCCGCTTTGCGAACTCCGACGGTCAGTAACAGATTCGCCCACAGCGACTGATCACCGGTCTGAATCGTGAGCACATGGTCGCGGGAATCGACGGCATCATAAAACTCCCAGCGGGAAATCGGCTGCAATTCGATGGCCATTCCGGCACTCGACAGAATGCTGCGATACTCATTCCAGACCGGCGGATCATGCGGCAGCCGATAGGGATCATCGTCCGGCATGCCCATCGTGTTGACGGCTTCGATCGGAATGGCAGCCAGCAGCACCTTCAACACCTGAGAGACAGTCACCAATCCTGGTGCCAGATTCAGGCTGACGAGTTCTGCCCTGGGGCCCATCGCAGACGCCGCCGGATAGTTGCCGTCCGCAATCAACACCTTGGAACTGTGTCCCGCTCGCGCCAGAATTTCGGAAATCTTTGGATGAATGAGTTCAGAACGGAGCATAAAGGAAGAGTCCAAACGAGAGAGAAAAATACTCGACTCGGAGAGTCAAGCTACTTGAGCTATGACCGGAAGCAACGGCGAAAGGTTTCGATCGTCTGGCGGGCCGTCGTCAGTGAATCGGGAATCGGGAATGCCTCGGCGGAAGCGTAACCATCGTAGCCGATTGATGCGAGGGCAGAGGCAATTGGCGCGAAGTCCATGTGGCCTCGGCCAGCAGCCTGCCGGTTGGAATCCACGAAATGAACATGGCCAATATGTGCCCCAGCGCTTTGCAACGCATCGGCGAACGATACTTCTTCGATGTTCATGTGAAACAGGTCGGCCAGCAGTCTGACAGACTTTGTGGCCAGCGGTCTCAGCAGCTCCATACCCTGTTGCAGCGTATTCGCCATATTGGTTTCGTAGCGATTGAGCGGTTCGTAGATCAAGATCGTGCCCAGCGATTCTGCGTGTTCGCCCAGACGCTGCAGAGCATCCCGCAGATATCCCTGGGCCGTGGGCCGATCAGCGACTTCGTCCCATTTTCCCTGCATCGAACCAATGATCGCTGGTGCGCCAAATTCGGCTCCGGCATTCATAATGTCGCAGATGAACTGCTCAGCTTTTTTACGCCGTGCCGAGTCCGGATCGCACAGTTGCAGTTTATGCACCACCATACCAGCGCCTGTGCCAACCGCAGCGAGTCGTAAGTGATGCCGCTTCAGCAAGTCAGCCAGGGGCAGACTTCGGATCGCATCGGCCGACGGAGCAAACAATTCAACGGCATCGAAGCCAAGTTCTGACGCGATACAGCAGGCATCGGCGACATCATCATGAAACACAAACGGCCCCTTGCGAGCCTGTTCAACGATGCTGACAGTGATGGCGGATTTGATCATAGTGCGATGTCGTGGTTGTGAATCAGGAAGTGGAGGAAGAGATAAAGATCGTGAAGCGTATCGAAAAATGTTCGAATTCGAGACAAACGCAGGCGAAAAGTACTTGTCCAGGATGGACATTCCTGTCCGTCGAATGGCTATGAAACGCTTTCGCAGCGAAGGTCCTTGTGCCGCGCGAGTCTTGTCCCGAGCGGGATGATTATTGGCGAGGTCTCGGACATGAATGTCCAAGGTACGAGAATTGCCACTCCTCCGTTGTTCCTACCGTAACCGAATATCCACGCTCGCACTGTGAGCGGTGAGACCCTCTTTTTCGGCCATCAGCCGCACGCGCTGAGCATCGACGCGCAATGCCGCAGCGTCGTACTGAATGATCGAACTGCGTTTCAGGAAATCCGTTGCGGCAAGGCCATTGGCGAATCGGGCTGTCCCGCCGGTGGGCAAGACATGCGATGGTCCGGCAATGTAATCACCCAAAGCAACCGGGGTGTAATGACCAAGAAAGATGGCTCCGGCATTCTGAATCTGATTCAGCATCGATTCCGGATCGTCCATCGAAATGTGGAGATGCTCCGGAGCCAGCAGATCTGTCAGTTCGGCTGCTTCGGCGGCACTGCGTGCAAGAATCAGAGCTCCGTAGTCTTCCAACGACTGACGCGCCAGATCGCCACGGGACAATTGAGCCAACTGCAGCTCCAGTGCCTGCTGCACGGCTGCGATCAAAGGCGCATGCCATGTGATGAGCACACCGGAGCCTGGACTGTGCTCAGCCTGCGAGATCAGATCTGCGGCCACAAATTCCGGTCGAGCGGTTTTGTCGGCAAGGACAATGACTTCGCTGGGGCCAGCGATACTGTCGATGTCCACGTCCCCGAAGACGTGCTGCTTGGCAAGGGCGACAAACAGGTTGCCAGGTCCGACAATTTTGTCAACTCGTGCGATGCCATCCACACCATATGCCAACGCCGCTACAGCCTGTGCCCCGCCGACACGATAGACTTCCGTCACACCAATTTCATGGCAGGTCGCCAGCATATCGATGTTATAACCGCCAAAGGGTGTTGGTGGGACCACGATCGCGATTTCCCGAACTCCGGCCGTCATCGCCGGGACAGCCGTCATCAGCACAGTCGATGGATACGCAGCAGCACCCCCTGGCACGCAGATGCCGATGCGTTTCATCGGCAGGTGCCTCTGTCGCAACTCGACCGTTCCGGTCCCGACCGATCGCACGACCCGCGCATCGTGCGGCAGGACGGCCCTCTGAAACTCTGCAATATTGTCGCGAATTTTCCGAATCGTATCAAGGAATTCGGGCGACGCCTGTCGCGCGGCTGATGCCAATTCTTCCGGAGTCACGCGAATCGTTTCCGGCGTGAGGTCGCGTCGATCGAGTTTTGACGTGTAGTGCAAAACTGCTTCGAGGCCGCGACTGCGCACGTCGTCACAAATTCGCCGCACCACTTCGCGCGGGCTGAGCGGTTCGCCGAAGAGTTCAATAGTTCGCTGACGTCCGGCTTCCGAAACAACGTCACCGCGGGGGCTGAGCTTGTCACGAAGCTGACGAAAAAGTTCTGCGGCGCCGCCCTGACGGCAGTCGATGGTAGTAATGGCCAAAGGTGAGGTCATGGGTCGAAACTATTTGCCGTTAAGAGACTGCGCGTGAAATGGTTACTATACTCCGCGCGGATCTGAATGAGGCCCTGTTTTATCAGCCGGTACGCATCAGCGTCCGGTTAGGTCCGCATTCCCTGCAATAACCGGGTGCTTGGAGGCTGTTGATTTAGTCGTTTAACCCGACCCAAAGGGGAGGAATGCCACCGGAACGCCTCGCCTACGGCATCGGGTTAAACGAAAACACTCCTGATCGTCACTAAATCAACAAACCGCTAGCGCACTCCGGCTGATCCCTCGTTCTCGACCGCGTGAAGTATGTGCTGCCGCTGCCTGATTGAAGCCACCTGCGGACCGAAGTACAGTCTGCGGCTTAAGTTTGCTGAGTTTTTCCGGTCCTTTCCCGTTCTTTGAAAGCCGCTCCCTTGAAATCCGGGTCCTCACGAATCATTGATCTTCGCAGCGATACGGTCACTCGACCATCGCCTGCGATGCTGCAGGCCATGATGACCGCCGAAGTTGGCGATGACGTCATGGGTGAAGATCCGACTGTCAATCGACTGGAGCGGTTCGTGGCCGACATGTTCGGGCACGAGGCGGCGGTGTTTGCCTGTTCGGGGACGCAAAGTAACCAGATGGGCGTGCGCGTCCATTGTCTGCCAGGCGATGAACTGCTGATTAACGAAACGGGGCATATCTCCAATTTCGAGGGCGGCGCTCCGGCGGCGTTGAGTGGCGTGACGGTCCGCACGATTGTTGCCGCAGATGGAATGCTGGATGTGGATGTGCTGGAGGGCAAGATCCGAGTCAACGATCAGCACTACGCGCGGACACGCCTGGTGTGTCTGGAAAACACCACCAACCTTGGCGGAGGCCACGTCTATACACTGGAACATCTGCAGCGCGTTTCCGACTGGGCCACATCGAACGGATTGAAGCGGCACCTGGACGGGGCAAGATTGTTCAACGCGATTGTCGCGGCGGGATATTCGGCAGCCGATGTCGGCAAGTGCTTTGATACGATTTCAATCTGCTTTTCGAAGGGCCTTGGCTGTCCGATGGGATCACTCCTTGTCGGCAACAGAGACGACATCGCCAGGGCCAGACGGATTCGAAAACTGTTCGGCGGCGCGATGCGCCAGTCGGGGATTGTTGCCGCCGCGGCCATCTATGCATTAGAGCATAACGTCGCAGGACTGCAGGACGATCATGCGAATGCCGGACAACTCGCGAAGGGGCTGGCGTCGATTCAGGGAATCCGGATTGATGTCGAGCGCGTAAAATCGAATCTGGTGTTCTTCGAAATTGAAGCCGGACTCGGGCTGGCAATTCAACTGGCGGGTGCCTTGAAAGAGCAGGGCGTTCTGGTTGGTCCGATGGGCGGGCAACGCATGCGAGCAGTCACGCACCTGGATGTCACAACGGCGGATATTGTGACAGCCGTTGACGTGATTCGTCAGTGCATGGTGCAAGGCTTTGCGGATCGTCCGCTGGTCGGCAGCGGACCGTATTCGAAGTAGCGCTTTGTCATTGGTGGATTGATGGGGTGGCCGGGGTTGGAGGGCGCTAGCCTGAAACCCCGGGGCTTCCTTCGCTCCGCTCAGTCCAGCCCCGGCCACCCGATCCATCAAGGCAAGAGTGACAATGCAGTAGTTTTGAGGACGATTCCAGACTGCCGAATGGAGCGTAAGATCGCCTTCAGCAAATCACAGGTCTTGTGTAGAATGCCGAGTGAAAGGAGTCGTCGTTGCGGAGCGAATTTCTGATTTTGCTGTCAATTCTGCTCGGATCCGCTTGCGATTGCCACGCTGTCCAGGAACCGGAACGCCCTGAGTTTACCATTCCGTCGCTGGAAGCATGTGAATCATGGAAACTGGCTGCAGGCAACCGGAAAGTTGGTCGATCCGGAAGAGCGATTCCTGCTGAGCGCCGCACGATTGCCTGAACCGGAGAAGGGAACCCAACGCTACGACGTCAACGTGTCAGCACGCTTGCGAGTCACAGGTCGGCAGCAACAGTGGAGTTACGGAGTGATGCTGTGGAGCATCAGCGCCGAAGCCGTCGCGGATGTGACTCTGCATCTGGTTCTGGATGTGAAATCTGAAGTCGTGCAGGACGACAAAGGAACACGACTGCGATTCTTTCCAGAAGTGACCCTGGCGGAAGCGAGGTTAACGGACTTCAGTCTGCGGCGGATCAGTCATTTGAAAGGAAAGCCCGTTCAGGAGTTCGGAGATTTGTTTGAAAGACTGATCCATAAACGTATCGACCGTGAAAACAGGAACCTGGCAATACAGATCAATACCGCACTGGAAAAGAAACGCGAACGACTGGAAGTTCCGTTTGATATCGCGGGCTGGTTCAACGCTCCGGACTCAAAAGCAGTGAAAGACTAATCCTGATGCAAGCGACAGTCATATGGAGTGCGGCGACTTGTCGCCGCTTTGCCTTTCCGACACGGCATTTTTGTCAATCGGCGTGGGAAGACAGC
>JAYSPO010000745.1:0-3967 GCA_043722015.1 Candidatus Kuenenia sp.
GCCTCTAATGGAGCGCCAAGTGAATCCAGCGCCTGCAGAAGTCGCCGCACGTTGGCGGCGAGTGGTTGGCCATCCGCCTCCCGCCGCGTGACATCGTCGGCGGAACCGCTGTTGCTGCAAAGAACCACGATCGCCAGCACATGCAGAATCTGTCCTGAAACGTTTCGCCAGCAGGTCTTAAGCATGGAAATCGACTCCGCAGGCGAAGAATTCAGGCAGGCAGCAATATCAGAGATTCCTCTTTACATCGTATTCAAACCGAACATGGTTGCCAATGAATCGTTTAACGGCAAGCCACAGGCGAAAGTCTCGTCAAAAATCTGCTGACGCCTGCGGCTTGCCGTTAAACGAACAAACATCTCATCCATAGCCGCGTTGAATATATATCGTACACGGCCCCAAATGTTTGGCCTCTACGAGTCACACTGTTTCACAAACTGGTCAGCCAAAGCGCCCACTACGACCACGGCAAGCGTTCCAACATCCACCACCGTGGTTTTCGAATTCCTTCCTGCAGGCCGAAATGTTTTCTGGCGATCTCACTGACGAAACTGGCTATTTCTTCAGGTGAGTCGCTGATGTAAAAACGATCGACGTCGGCCACGCTGATCGTACCTTCTTTGGCCATCTTGTCTCGCAGAAAATCGAGCATCGGCTTCCAGAATTCGGACCCCGCAAGGATGATCGGGAATTCTTCGACCTTTCGTGTCTGCACAAGTGTGGCGATTTCAAAGAGTTCGTCGAGAGTTCCGAAACCACCCGGCATCGCCACAAAGGCGTACGAATACTTTGCCAGCATCAGTTTGCGAATGAAGAAGTAGTCAAATTCTACAAACGTGTCGAGATACGGATTTGGATCCTGTTCCAACGGCAGCACGATATTGCAGCCGACACTGTGTCCACCGACATCTTTCGCGCCGCGGTTGGCGGCTTCCATGATTCCCGGGCCGCCACCGGTCATCACTGTGAATCCTGCCAGAGCCAGATGCTCGCCGACACCTCTGGCGAATTCGTAATACGGATGTGTTTCCGGAAATCGTGCCGATCCAAAAACCGTGACACAGGGACCGACAAAGTGCAGTTGCCGAAAGCCCGAAATGAGTTCTCGAAAGGCCTTGAACGTCATCATCAGTTCGCGAAACCGCGATTGCGGCCCGTTCAGAAAGCGAATGTCAGACACGCGCCTCGTCTTTGATCGGCGATACTGCTTCACACTCGGCTCCAGTGAGCCGTGAGTTTTTGAATCCATGATGCTGCCATTGTTCTTTTTAATCACACAGGACAGGAATCTTCAATGCTCCTAAGTACCAGTGCAGCATATCGACCGAGTGGTCTTGAGTCGACAGCAGCCATTTGGTCGTTAAGAGTGGGCAATCTCCTGATAACCGGATAGACTGTTCTGGCCGTGACGCATGGTCGCGGAGTTGACCGGTTTTCCTGAGGAATTCCACATATGGTGCATCGATTCATTGTGAGCGTGGCGGCGTTGAGTCTTATCGTTGGATTCGTTCCTGAATCTCGTGGCGGAGTGGCAGAAGACGCAGCAGAGATTCTTCAGACCGCCAATGTCACCGGCGGTTTTGTTGTGCATCTGGGAGTTGGCGACGGTGCGCTGACAGCGGCGCTGCAGAAAGATGCTTCAATTCAAGTGCATGGACTGGCATCGGATGCGAAAAAGGTTGACGCGGCTCGGAAAGCGATTCATGCGACAGCAAAATACGGTGATGTTTCGGTCGTGCAGTTTGCCGGGAAAGAGCTGCCGTACATCGACAACCTGGTGAATCTGATCGTGGTCGAAGATCAGGGCGAGGTGACTCAGGAAGAAATTCTGCGAGTGCTTGTGCCCAACGGCGTGGTGCTGAAGAAAGATGCGGCTGGCCAGTGGACGAAGACCGTTAAGCCGCGTCCGAAGAACATTGACGACTGGTCGCACTATCTGCACGATGCCAGTGGAAACGCGGTCGCACATGATGACGTCGTGAATTCGCCTCGGCACCTGCAATGGGTGGGAAGCCCTCGCTGGTCACGACATCATGACCGCATGGCCAGCATGAGTGCTCTGGTTTCCACGAACGGTCGCATGTTCTACATCATGGACGAAGGCAGTCGCATCTCGGTGCAGTTGCCGTCGAAATGGAAGCTGATCGCGCGAGATGCGTTCAATGGCACGATCCTGTGGAAACGTGAGATCACCGAATGGCAGAATCAACTGTGGCCGCTGAAAAGTGGTCCGACACAGTTGTCACGCCGACTCGTGTCCACGGATCACGAAGTCTTCACCACGCTCAGTTTTGATGCGCCGGTGGTGTCACTGGATGCGGCGACCGGCAAAACGCTGCGAACCTATGAAGGCACCGATGCGGCGGAAGAAATCATTCACACGAACGGCATGCTGTTCGTTGTGGTCCGGAAGGGCAAATCAGAGCGCGCCGAATACGCTCCGGCCAATGGACGCGTCGGCGATCAGGCGAAAGTCAATCAGGAGTTTTTCTGGAACGAAGAGCCGCGCGTGGTGATGGCGTTTGAAGCGGCGACCGGCAGACAACTCTGGGCGAAGGTCACTGGCATTTCTCCGCTGACGTTGTCGGCGGACGCCGCCAACGTTTATTTTCACGATGGCGAAAGCCTGAACGCGCTTAATCAGAAATCGGGTGATCTCGCATGGACCACCGAACCGGTCACGCGTCGAAAGCAGTTTACGTTCAACTTTGGACCGCGCCTCGTGATCCACAAAGACGTGGTGCTCTACGCGGGCGGCGATGGCAACATGATCAGCGTCGATACGGTGACCGGCAAGCAACTCTGGACCGCCGATCATCCGAACTCAGGTTACCAGTCACCTCAGGACCTGATGGTGGTGGATGGCCTTGTGTGGTGTGCTCCCACGACGCAAGGCAAAGACACCGGCGTGTACACGGGGCGCGATCCGAGGACCGGTGAAGTGAAGAAGGAGTTCGCTCCGGACGTTGATACATACTGGTTTCACCATCGTTGCTACATCGCCAAGGCAACGGATAACTTCCTGATTCCATCGCGAACGGGAGTGGAATTCGTCGACTTTAAGAAGGAACACTGGGACATCCATCACTGGGTTCGCGGCGGATGTCTGTACGGCGTGATGCCGTGCAACGGTTTGACGTACACGCCGCCGCATAACTGTGCGTGTTATCCGGAAGCGAAGTTGTATGGGTTCAATGCACTCGCCCCACTGGCTCCCACGAGACCAATTCCGGGCAAAGTGCCGGAAGAAGGGCGAATGGAGACAGGTTCAGCATTTGGAACGCCACTGGCGGCGGTCTCAGACTTTGATGGCAATGACGATTGGCCGACGTTTCGCCACGATCAGAAACGCAGCGGGACGTCAAGGCAGGACATTCCGGCCGATGTCGGAATGCAGTGGACGACGTCGCTCGGCGGACGGCTGACATCGCCGGTGATCGCTGCAGGACTCGTTTACGTCGCACAGATTGATGCGCATACGCTGAACGCGCTGGATCAGAAATCCGGCACGGAAGCATGGACGTTCACAGCGGGCGCTCGAATTGATTCGCCACCGACAGTTGAGCAGGGGCGTGTGATGTTCGGTTGTGCGGACGGATATGTCTACTGTCTGAAAGCCGATGACGGTCAATTGATCTGGCGGTATCGAGTTGCGCCTCTGGATCGCCGGGCGATGGCATTTGAGCAACTGGAATCACTCTGGCCCGTGCATGGCAGCGTATTGATTAAGCACAATGTCGTATGGGCGGTGGCGGGTCGTTCGAATTTTCTGGACGGCGGGTTACGGCTGGTGCGGCTGGATCTGGAATCCGGCAAGAAGCTGTCGGAAACGATTATGGATGAAACGAATCCGGAGACCGGCAACAACATGCAGGAAAAACTTCAGATCCTGCAGATGCCGGTTGGACTGCCCGATATTCTGAGTGCCGATGACAAGTTCGTTTACATGCGATCGCAGAAATTTGAC
>JAYSPO010000746.1:0-5712 GCA_043722015.1 Candidatus Kuenenia sp.
ATGGGCAGAAAAATAGCAGCCATTTTTTTGCCCATAATGTTGAATAAAACAAAGGTGTCAGTAAATAAAACAAAGGAATAAAACAAAGGTGTCAGGAACCGTTTATTTGAGTTTTGGTCTTCCTTGTGGGCGGGTGGTGATCTCAAGTCCGAGTTTCCTGGTCGCTGTGGTGGCCCATGTTTCATCTCCAAACGGCGAGCCTCGATTGACGCTCCGACGGATGGCCGCGAGTTCAGCGTCTGTCTGAGGTGAATTCACATGGTCCAGCCAGCCTGCATTGCGCCGCAGTGGCCATGCCGACAGAAGTCCCTTTTCGGCTGCCGTTCCCGAGAACCAGCGATACAGACTGCTCCAACGCCAGTCTTCCGCCCGCTTCACCTGATTCGCTCGCAAAGCATTGCGTTCCACATACCGGCAGACGGTCAGAAAGTGGTCATCGTCCTGAACCGGAAACGATTTGAATCGCCCCTGATAAAGATGACCAGACCCAGTCGATTTGCGATGCGCGTGCCACCGCTGCGTGTGAGTCAGCGTCAGCCAGCCAACAAAGCGAGACAACTCATCATCGTCCTGAGGCCACACCACCAGGTGCCAGTGATTTCCCATCAGACAATACGAAAGCAGCCGCGTTCCGGTTCGAGCCACGGCTTCCTCAAGTACCCGCTCAAATGCAGCGAAGTCTTCATCCTTCGTAAAGATCGGCATCCGCGCGTTCGCGCGGTTCAGCACATGATAAATCCAACCGCCCGGAGCTGATCGTTTTGGTCTTCCCATGTCTCAAGCATACCCAAATCCCTCGCGCTTGTCAATAAACGGTTCCTGACACCTTTTTGCGTTTTCGGCCCGACAAAGGCAACGATTTCGACCTGCTTCAGCAGTGAAACTGGCAGCAAATCCGGCTGCACGGTGATGAGCACGACATTCATCATGTTGTCGGGGAGCAATTCGGATGGGGGCAACCAGCCTCCGGGCATCAGATGATGTGCTTCATCGAGAATCAGCCAATGCGGTCGACCGTGCCTGATCCGATGCTGAATGAGTTCCGCCAGAAGTTGCAGGAAGAGGGGAGGACGATCGGGAATCGCAACTCCAGTCAGGCAGACCACGACATTCACATCCGGTTGCTCCAGAACGTGGATTACTTCGTCAATCTGCGGCGCGGCTTTGGGACTACCGAGTACAACCGCTCCATCAAACGACTCGTAGTCGCCTTCCGGATCGACGATGCAGAATTGATAACTCTGCCCGGCAATTGCGTCGATAATCTGATTTGCGAGGGTTGACTTTCCGCTTCCCGATGAGCCACAGATCAGAATTGGTCCGCCGAACGATGGCAAAGCCAAATCCCCGGTTGCATTACTTGCAATTGTCAACGGATGGCGTTTCAATCGTGGCTCAAACGAACGCAGGTCGTCTGACAGAATCTGATCGATTAAGAATTCCACGCCAGCACCATGATCTGCAGGCAAAACTAATTCAACAGCGTCTTTCACCGCAGGCAGGGCATTCGACACGGCTGCCGAGAATTCGCAAAGCTGAAGGAAAGCATGATCATTTTCAGCATCGCCCACACCCACCGTGTCGTGTCTGGAGAGCTTCATTTCCTTGAGGGCATGTTCAAGTCCAAAGGCCTTATTGACGCCTGCGGGCAGGACCATCACCGCGCCTTTGTTGAAGACAATCTGCAACTCCAATCCGAGATCGCGAATGGCCTCAAGCACCACACTCTCGAACGGACTCCAGGTCGCAACGACGCATTGTCCAACCGAAACCGAATTGACACCACGACTTAAAAGGATGTCTGCCAACTCCCGGGATGCGGGATTCCCGATCAGGATTTCCTTGTCGGTCGATGGTTCATAGAGAAGACCACCGTTTTCAGCCACGACCCAGTGAAACAGGCTCAAGCCTGAAAAGACGGCTTTCAGTTGAGGCAGCTCCCGGCCGGTGACAAGAATCAACCGCCGACCCGACGCCACAAAACGCTGCAACGCTGCGAGTGTCGATTCAGACACGTTGCCGTTGCAGGCCAGGGTTCCATCGTAGTCTGTCGCCAGTACCTGATATCGCATTCCGTCACGCCACAATCTGAGAATTATGGAACTGGACACAGCACTAGATTGGCCGTCTTCCCTGAATGACTCTGAGCAACACCACCACAATGGCGATGATCAGCAACAGATGGATGAATCCGCCGAGCGTGGTCGAAGTCACCATGCCCAGCAACCACAGGATCAGTAGTATTACGAAGATTGTCCAGAGCATTTGCGATCTCCTTGATCAATGACATTTTTAGTTCAACTGGTCGCAACGGTTGCGGCCAGATGCAGAATACAATTTGACGAGAATCTACCACGGCTCTTCTCTGATAAACCGGTTGCTTGTAACGACTGGTTGTTGATCACTTCCCGTGAATTCGGCTTGGCCGAAAGGGATCTGATCCGGCATGCCAGAGACGAGGTCCGGCCACTGACCTTCTTTGAGCTTCAATGCCGTTGCCTCTTCGGCTTTCTCGATTCGCCTGTCCCTAAGGTGACGAATTCTCGTTCTCAGATTGTCATTCAGAAGGTCGCTGCTCATCGCAATATCTCCGTAAGAATTTAAAACGTACAGATCGCGCAATTCAATTCACATGCCACGAACCAGGACAATAAAAAAAGCCGACGAAATCAGGATCCCGTTTGAGATTCTGACCTCGTCGGCTTACTACTTAACTCGCCCACCATGTATGCTGGCTGGCGATTTATTGAGTCATCCGAATTTTGTGGCAGCGAGTACGTGGCCACAAGACACGTATCCCCGGTACACGGCGTGATGCTACATTATTTCGTAAATAAATGCAATGGCCTGCTGTTTCCTTCGCACGGTCGGCAAGTTATTGACGATGCGCAACCTGTAGGGTGTGACAAGCAACGCGCTGGCACACCGATTCGCAGACATGGTGTGCCTGCGCTGCCGCTTGTCACAGCCTACAAATTCACAAACTGGCCAGCTTTTTTTGATGAAGTTCATTCGTCATTGGACTGCGTAAATCTGAATTAACGGGCAATCAGCGAGTCAGCCTTGTGAGTCCTGTGAAAAAATCAGCACGGTGTATGCGCCGATGCTGATCGATCCCTCGGCAGGAAAGCCGTCGCGTTGTACGGCGTTCAATCCCGGTTGCTCACCCCGTGGTTCGGCTCCCGCGATAACATCTTTGCTCACCTGGTTTCCAAAGCCACGGCTGTAGCCGTTCCAGTCGCTGTTCAAACGCAATCGCCATGTTCCCGGTGCAGGAAACCCCAGCTTGTAGTTTTCGTGGGCAAGGTGAGAGAGGTTCACAACGACGACGACGTCATCACCCGGACCGCCCTGATGCCAGCGGTGATAAGCAAGCATGTTATCTGCCTGATTCTGATGAAACGTGTTCAGGCCGGATCCCGTCAATCCTCGCGTGCAATTCGAGCGGTTCAGGCGAAGTTGAATCAAGTCCCGATACATCCGCACAAGGCCGCTGAACTCTTCCGACTTATCCCAGTCGAGCGGAACCGAGTCCTGAAACCAGCCGTCCTCAAGGAACTCCTGTCCCTGAAACAGCATCGGGATGCCTGGCGACGTGAGCACGATGGCTGCCGCCAGGGTTGTGCGTTTCTGGGCGAACCAACTCTCGGGGTTATGAGGATCAATTTCTGAAGCGACACGCGCCTGTCCATTCGCGACTTCGTCATGCGACTCGCTGTAGAGGACGCGCTGAAACGGGTCCCCATTGTAACCGCCATCAATGGCACGTCGAATGCTTTCCAGTGATCTCTGGTCGTCGTTCGGAGTAATAACAGCGGCGCGGATGGGATGGACAAAGGATGCCACCCATTGTGCCGTAAAACCTGCACCACCATGGTCCGCCGACTTTGTAATCCGGTCATCGTCACGCAGATCCTCAGCAATTGTGATACGTCCCGGAAACCGTTGCGCGACCTCTCGATTGATCCGCTGAACGAGGTTCCATCCATCGGGTAGGTCAGCACCCGGATCGCCGTCGCCACGCACATGGTGCATAAACAGCGTCATGTCGAGCCGCAGACCATCCACATGATATTCTTCCAGCCACATCATCGCGTTATCGCGAATAAACTGGCGAACCTCTCTGCGTCCGTAGTCGGGGCGCGTAGATCCCCACGGAGTTTCGGCCTTCCAGTCATTGTAAAAGTAGATTCCTCCCAGTCCGTTCTCACTCCAGCCGTCAAACTGCCACAGGTCCAGGTCGCCCGGACCGAAATGGTTGTAAACAACGTCCAGAATTACTCCTATTCCGGCCTGATGCACCGCTTTGACAAAGCGTTTGAACCCGACTGGGCCGCCATAGTCCGTCTCGACAGCAAAAATGCAGGCAGGGTTGTAGCCCCAGGACAACTCACCGGCAAACTCGGCCAATGGCATAACTTCGATGACGTTGACACCTAACCGCTTCAGATAATCCAGTTTCTGGACCGCCTCCGCAAACTTATCCGTCTGGCGATCTTCGTCGTTGTGGAATGTTCCCAGATGCATTTCATAAATCACGAGCTCGTTCACGGGCGGCAGATGAAAGTCATCGCCTTGCCAGTCAAACTGCGGGTCATGGACCACCGCGTTCCCAGCCGAATTCTTCACCTGGCGTGCATAGGGATCAATACGCAGCAATTCCTTATCGCCGTGCAGAATACGATAGCGATACTCGTCGCCGACAGCAGCGCCGGAGATGTCTGAATACCAATAGCCCTCATCTACCTTCACCATGGGATGTGTGTCGGGAGACCATTTGTTAAACGAACCGGTAACAAACACAGCGTCGGCATGAGGAGCCCAGACTCGAAACGCCACGCCGGAGGCATGCGGTATCGCTCCCATTCCCGTGTAAACTTTCCCAGATGACGCTGTTGACAAGCACACACTCCTGAAGTTCTGTTCTTCTGCCGCGATGTCAGGACAATTCGAGAATCAATTGTCGTCAGGATCGACCGTCCGGCACCGCCTCCGCCTCCAGCCGGGCAGCGATAGCCTCAAGAATCATCCATTCCGCATCGTCGATGCTGGCCTCGGCAAGCTTGATCGCAATTTCGACACAGCCCTCTGCCCTGTCTGCTCGCTCGGAAAGATACTGAACCTCGTGGTTCCTGATTCCGCGTTCGACCCTGTTCTTCGCTTCAGTTCTGGTTTCCTGGATCCACTGCTCCAGCGATGCCCTGCCTTCATTCGTTGGCAAATGCCGGACTTCGCCTGCTTTGCGTATCTCGACAATTTTCTCATGAAGCAAATGGTAGGTTGCTCCGATGTTCAGCTTTAGGGAGTCCAACCGACCCTGCAGCGTCTCCAGCTTTTCATGGACGTTGTCACAGAATTTGGCAACTACATCGTTCATAACTTTGCTCCTGTGATCGGGGATCAAGGCCACCGGCCAGAAATTGTACCTCCCACGCCTGCGTAAAGGCACCCTTGAGGATCCTGTTTCATTGCCTGATCACTATCAATTCACAAATACGATTCATCAAAACTCACGTGACGCCTCGCTAAAAGCTGTGTCCATGTCATTCCAGGCAGCCTGAGCCCCTTTCTGGAGATCCTTCCATGCCTCAGCGCTGCGCTCTCCGACCTCCGCTAATCCTGATGCAAGCGACAGTCATATGGAGTGCGGCGACTTGTCGCCGCTTTGCCTTTCCGACACGGCATTTTTGTCAATCGGCGTGGGAAGACAGC
>JAYSPO010000747.1:0-2827 GCA_043722015.1 Candidatus Kuenenia sp.
ATTTCAAGGCGGGAAGCACATTGGGTGACTGAAGCAAACAGGGTTTTACTGAAGGCCGCAGCGTCCGCGTTAATGAATTTTTACCATGCGAAAACACATCAAACAATCTGAACATTCGCGACTCGGTTTCACAATGTTGGAACTGATGATCGTGATTTCGATCATCGCGGTTCTGATGAGCATGTCTTTTTATGTGATGAATGGCATTACAGAAGGGGCGAGAAAGGAAGCCACGACCACCACGATCCATAAGATCAACCGCCTGCTGGAACAACGAATTGAAGCGTTTGACAGAGCCTTCAGAGGCAGCCGGAGAAATGCCTACGTGACCGCCACCGTCGGGCTGCTTGCTGTGATTGATGGCCGGTTCGATTATTATCGTGTCCACCCGGAAGATGCCCCGCCAGCGCTTGTGATTTTAGCGAGGAAAGCAGGATTCCGGTTCGAGTTTCCTCAGCGAATGGCTGAGTTGACGTTGGTTGCCAACGACGATGCGAACGGAAATGGTTTACCGGACAACGTGGAAGACAGGATTGCTTATCCGAACGCTCGGGCTTACCTGATTGCAGCGGATCAGGCATCTGCCTCGCCAACTGCCAACTTTGAACCCACAGCCACTGAGATTACGGATCTGGTGAATGCCCGCTGGGCAGGCGGAACCTGCTCGGCAATGATTGGTGGCGTATCTAAGCCATTTGCTTTCAATGGTCATCAGCCGGTGACTGCGAGTTCCGCACTTTTGTATTACATGCTGGTGGCGGCTGGTTCGTTCGGGTCGTCTTCAGTGGACGCAGATCAGTTCAGCGATGCGGAGGTGCGAGATACCGACGACGATGGATTGCCGGAATTTGTGGATTCGTGGAATCAGCCGTTGCGATATTATCGTTGGCCGACGCGGCTCATTGACCCGACGGCACCAAATCCATTTGCGCCAAACTTCGCCGTAGTGAACGACAATACTGAGGTGGATTTGACGCCGGATGGGGATGAATCAGATGGCCTGCGCGAGATCATTCCTGCCGAACGTCAGTATGCTTACCTTCTAATGCGTGGTTTACCGCCAGCGCCTGTGGCATTTGGCGGACTCGCGATGCAGCGAGACATGTTGCTCGTTGATCCGGACGACCCGGTGGGCCTGCTGTATTCGTTTATCGAAGATCCAAACTACGTGAATCTTGGAATCAATCTGACGCAGGAAATCAACGAAGGAAGATATCACACACTTGACACGTATCACGTGCCGTTGATTGTGTCTGCCGGACCTGATGAGCAACTTGGCTTGTATGAACCGTTTGAAGTTGATTTTGACATCAATGGAGACGGCTCCGTTGATGCTGGAGAAGAAACAACTGTAGGCTTCGTCAATGGTTCATTTGATGGAATTCTGGGCAACCTGGCTCAATACCGAGGAACTTTTGTAACGAACGATGGCAATGGCACTACGGAAACGCCAACGGCTGCAGTTACGGATCAGATTTTCGACAATCTCTCGAATCGCAACCGCCGCGTAGGAGGAAAGCGATGAACTCAGTTCGTTACCCCCGCAGTAACTTGAAAACAGAAGTCCGGTCGGACGATCGTCAGCAGCCCCGTGCTGCATTCACACTGATTGAGCTTTTGATTGTCATCTCAATTATCGTTGTGCTTCTCGTGATGACCGCGTTGACGGTGAGGTTCTCGACAGAAGGTGATCGCGTCCGCGGAGCGGCGAGGCAGATTCAGTCTTTTCTCTCGGGGGCACGGGATCGAGCCATTTACGCCAAGGAGGCTCGTGGCGTTCGGTTTTTCATATCGCCTGAGAATCCTCGTGCCGTGACGACAATGGCCTATATCGCGCCCGGCGGAACCTGGAGTTCCCCGGATAATTCAGCAGGCGTGAGTCTGGAACGAGTTGATATTAACGGCGACGGCGACTTTCTGGATAATAATCTTGAATTCCCAACAGGGTCGGGCAATTTTCGAAATGAGCCCGACGTTTTTGTCGTGCATGGCCAGCAGAATCCAGGCTGGTGGAACCTGACAAAACGCGGTTGGCTGGTGAATGGGCTGCGAATTCGAATTCCAAAAGGGCCAACCGGAAATTGGTATCCAATCGACACAAGCATGATCAACATTAATAATCCCCCGGCGGCTGACCAGTTTCTGCTGTTGCAGATCCCCTACGCGGATGGTGGCGACAAAGGTCAGCAGATCGCACATGGCGAGCTTAGCTATGAAATCGAATTGCCGACAAAGCTCCTTCCCCAGGATCCATCAATCCTGCCGGAGTCCGTTGTGATTGACCTGGATGGTTCGAGAATCCCCGTTGGCTGGCAGCTACCGCCCGGCGCAGGATCGCAGTATTCCGGCTACATGGACATTATGTTTTCTGCACGCGGGAATATTGTCGGCGGGTCTGCGGGAGCTGGAGTGATTCATCTGTACGTCTGCGATTCAGAAGATTCGCTTTACCTCAAGGAACGATTTGAAGCGGCATGGGTCGCAAACGGCAATGGTCCGCTTCCACCACCCTATCATGCGTTAGCGCCTTTTGTTCCGATGGACGAGATTCCATATACGAATGGAGGAACACTGACATGGGTTGGCAGTGACAGGAACTATCTGCCGAAGGATCGCAGGATACTCACAATCTTCACGCAGACTGGAGCAGTGTCAGGTCACTTGGTGAATTCATACCTCAGCGCAGGCGCACTTGCGACCGGTGATTCCGCAGACCCTTTCGATATCAACAATAATGGAAATTACAACGAAGCAGACGGACTGGCTGACGATCCGTACTACTTTGCCGAAATCGGAAGGGTGGCGAAGTGATGCAACGTTCAATCTC
>JAYSPO010000748.1:0-8681 GCA_043722015.1 Candidatus Kuenenia sp.
AACGTCAATCAAGACCTGCCACCGATAGCCGCCCACATTCCGCAAACTCTACACAATACTCATTCGCCGTGCAACAGACGGCTGGCCCTCGGATCCCGCAACAGACGGCTGGCCCTCGGATCCCCTGATAAACTGGACCTGTCCCCGTTTTTGATCCGATTTTAACCAAAGCGGATACACTTGTTTAAGGTCTAGTACCGGGTGTCCCAGAGTTCGATTCGTTTAACGGTGATTTCCAACCATGTACCAGGATTGGGGAAATCGCCTTCAAACTCGACGAGAATGAGCGACTCCCCGAGTTGCAGATTCGCGGTATCGTTGTCGAACACTTCTGCAATTCTCGCAGTGAACACGGTTTGCTCATCAGAAGAATGGATCCGCGGAGATTCGTCGTTCGTCAGTTGAATGTTGACACCGACGCGGAGCGCATCATCCAAGCCCAATTCAATATCGTACTCTTGGCCAGTGTGTGGAACCCCTTCCTTCCAATGGCCTCGACCAGTTCCGTACTTGGAGACGAACTCGACGAACGGACCATCGGTAAAATCGTGTAGAGAGGAGATCGTGATGTGCATTTCAAAGACTACTTCTTCTTGGGGAACGGCACACGAATGATCTGATTGTCAACAGTGATCGTGTCCGTAACGGGGTCGTAAGTCCAAGTTTCCTCGTGATAGTGGTGCAATGTCGGCTTGCTGTTCATTTCATGGCATCCGTATCGAATGCTCCGTTTCCCGTCTGGGGATACGAGTCTGTTCGAATCGAGGGCACCCGTCCGAGGATGTATATTGGTCGGTTTCTCCGGCCCCAAGAATGCTTCCCACCGCCTGACCGCGTCTCTCGGTTGAACAGACTTCGGTGCCGTTGTCTCTGGAGTTCGTATGACTTTCGTCGATGCTGATGGCGTGTTGGGCACCTTTTCCGCCACCTTTCGAGCGTCGTTTGCTGCATCGGCCAGATCCTTGGCTGCGTCAAGCGCCTTCTTGGCATCTGCGGCATCCTTGACTTTGTCGAGTGCCTTCGCTGCTTTCTGGAGATCTGCGGCCGTGTCAGCTGCCTCGCTCGCCTTTTCTGCGGCTTTTGCAAGTCGGGCGATTTTTTGCAATCGCGCTGCTTCCTTGGCAGCTTTGACGGAGCCTCCAGTCAGGACTCCGATGAGCACATCGCCAACAAGTTCACCTTGACCCTCTAAGCTTCCCGACTTGTTGTAAACGTCGTTGCAAATTGCCTTGGTTGTATCGACGGGATGTGCGATCGCCGAGCCAATTCCCTTCGCTGAATCGATGGGGTGTCTTCCGAGCGTATAGAGACCGCCAACGGTGGATTTCGCAGCACCCCAATATCCGCCAAACACTCGTCCGACTCCATTCCAATATCCAGTCGGAGACTCGTCGTAGCCTGAATCTTCATCCAACCCACTCGGATCGGTTCCATTCGGAAAACTGTTCCCCACCATGCGGCTCAGATTCGCGTCACCGGCACCGAACCCACTCGGGTCTTCCGCCACGAATCTGCCGAGTAGTGGGTCGTACCATCTGGCGTCGTAGTACAGCAGGCCTGTCGCTGTGTCGAGGATCTGGCCGGTGTAGGTTTGGACCGGGGCGTAGGTGGCGTCTGTCTGCGATGTGATCTGGCCGAAGGCGTTGTATTCCAGGTGGTTGCGAAGGATGGCAGAACCGGACGTCGGGATTGTGGCGACGTCGGTGACGGAGTTCTGGTGGTCCTGCAGCAGCCAGAGGATGTCGTTTGGTGTGCCGGTGGCGGTGAAGATTTCGTCGGTCAGCACCATGTCGGGCTGTGGGCCGTTGAGGAAGCGGTGCGTGCGTTTGTCGGTGTCGGGAACTCCGGCGGTGGTTTCGCTGATGATCTGCACGACTTCATCGAACTCCGGATTGACGGGGTTCGTGTCGTAGAGCAGTCGTTCGCGAACGTCCGGAGTACCGGTGGTGTCGATGAAGTCACCGTCGCCGTTATTGTCGACTCGGCGGCGGAAGCGGCGGTCGAGAGCGTCGTATTCATACCGCACTTCCTTGGTCTTGATGTCGTTCGTTCCGTTCTCTGTGAAAAACGCCACCGAGATCAGCCGCTGGCGGTGATCGTACGCATAGACTTCATACGAACCGCCGATGATCTTCGTCCGCTTTGTTCGGCTGCCTTCGTTGTTGTATTCGTACGTGTACGTGCCGTCGTTCAGGACTCGGTTGTAGTAACTGACCGTGTGACCCGTGTCGTTGCCAACCGCGTTGAAGTTCGGGTCCTGCAGCGTCGAGCCGCTGGCATTCGTCACGGTCGTCAACTGGTCCGTGCTGTCGTACGCATAATTGTACGTCTGAGCCGGCGTCACTTTCTGAATGATGCGGCCGGCCACGTCGAAATCGTTACTGGTCGTTTTTGTTCCGCCGACCAGTCCGCTGTGCTGAACGGTTGAGATCCGGCCAGGCACCCAGAAATCATCGCCCGAATTCTGAGTGTAATTCGTGATCAGTGCCGTCGTGTTCGTCCCCTGCAGTCGCGTGATCTTCTTCAACTGGCTGTTCGGATAGTACTCAAAATCTCCCGACTTCGTGCGAGCCGCATCCACCACCCACGATGTCGCTGCCGACGACACCTGCTGAGTTACCAGATCCAGCCGGTGCAGTTTGTCCCACGTATAGTCATTGCGGAATTCCTGCTTCTTCAGCGTCGTCGTCTGATCGTTGAAATAGAACGCCGTCAGATCCCGCCGATCGCTCGAGTCCCATGTGTGGTCCACATCAAACGTCGTTGAGACCGCAGACGCCGCCACTGCCACCACGCCGCCCTGTGCCGCCACCGCTCCATTGCCGGTCAGATACGTTTTCACCTTCGTGGCCCGCGCGAGGCCGTCGTACTCGAATTCGATGTGGTTGTTCACCTGAGTCGTTCCTGGAGCCCGCTCATACACATCCGTCAGCAAGAGCCCCTTCGGATCGTTGTACTGATAGTTGATGTCATTGATGTAATTCACACCGGTCTTCCACCAGCGTTCCTGACCGACCTGATAATCGCCCATCACGAAGTTGTACTTGTATTCGATCCAGTTGAAGTCCCGGTCCTTCGTCCACTGCACCGTGTCGTTCAGGTAATACTGGTTCTCACGGGACGTCACCACGCGGAGTGGCACTGTTGAGGACAATGTCTTCAAACTGCATCCGATTGCGTTTATCGTATCGCCACGTCGTCGTGTTGCCAACCGCATCCGCCACATTCACCGCCGGTGCCGAATCCGTCAGCGACAGCATGTTACCCGGCGTGTCCCAGGTATACGTCACGATGGCCGGTGTCCCGCTGACACTCGGCCCGGTCATTTTCGTGCGACGACCGGCGTTGTCGTATTCGTACGTCGTGACGTTGCCATTGGCATCTGTTTCTGTCAGCACACGGTCATACGCATCATAGGTAGTGTTCATTTGCTGCAGATTCAGCGTGAACTTGCTTTCTTTCAGTCGCCCGGCATCGTCCCAGGCGTAGATCGTCGGCTGATTGTATTCATTGGTGACGCGGCTGACCTGTCCCTTGTTGTTCCACAGAGTGACGTTGGTGCCGATCACGCCGTTGATTCCGTGGACCGCATTTGTGCGTGTCGTGAGTCGATCCAGATTGTCGTAAGCGAAGGACGTGACAATGTGTTCGGTTGTCGCCAGATTGAAGCGTTCGGTGACGCTGCTGACACGACCGAACCCGTCGTACCGGGTATTCGTCGTGTCGTAAACGGCGTTGTTCAGCAGGCGTTTGGTGTCGGTAACGCGGCCCCATTTGTCGTAAGCATACTCCACGACGCGGCCGAGGGCGTCTGTAGTCTGGTGGACGTCTCCATCGTTGCGGTAGGTGGTGAGTTCCTGACGAATGCCGCTGCCGTCGTGGACGCGCTTGAGTCGTGACAGGCGATCGTATTCGTAGTTGACGGCGTCGTAAGTGGTGGCCGACTGTGGCTTGACGATCTCGGTTTTCGTCAGACGATCGAGCGCATCGTACGTCCATTTCTCAGTCGCGTTTGTCACAGCGAGTCCCGTCACCGGATCGGGACGTTTCTGTTCCCGCAATCGCCCGGCACGGTCGTAGACAAGTGCGGTCGTCGCCGTGCCGACTGAGGCAGACGTCGTGACCGAGTTCACGAAGATGCCGGCGTTCACGCTGTCGTAGCTGTAGGTCATGACCGACGGCAGTCCCGTGCCGCTGCCGTCAGGATCGGGTGCGGTTGTCGAAGCAAGATCACCTCGCTGGTTGTAGACATAACTGGTCGTCGCCAAACCGGCTCCGGCGAGACTTTGCGGTGTGACCATGCTGACCAGTCGATCCCAGTTGTCGTAGTTGTACGCGACGGTCCAGTCGTTCGCCGCATTGCCGTCGTTGTCCACACGGGATTCATTCGTCAGCACGCCATCCACGCGCCAGACAGAGTTTGTGACCAAACCGGACGGAGTCGTAACGGACGTGTTGCGACCAAGATTGTCATAGGCATAGACGGTTGTCAGCGGAGTCAGCAGTCCGCCCCCGACGATGTCCGGATCCGGTGTGATCAAAGAGGTGAGCTGACTGCGGGAGTTGTAGTTGTAGTCCGTGATGCGTTCGGTGGACAGAGCTGCGGTGTACGTCGCTCCGAAGCGTGTACCCATCGTGTCCAGTCTGTCGAAGGCATCGTAAACATACCGAGTCCACTTTTGGGGTGTGGCACTGGCACCATCGGGATCGCCTGGTTCGTCCAGCAGGATCTGACCGGACGGACTGGATTTAGTCCACGAAACGTGACCACGTGGATCGGTGACGCGGGCGTAGGTCCCGACGATGCCATAGGCTGCGTTGCCGTCAAAGTAGTCAATCACGGTTGTGAGCAGGACGTTTGAGCCACCGTCGTCCGGATCGGGTGTTTCCGTTTTTGTAATGCGTCCGAGGGCGTCGAAGTAAGTTTTCCAGTCGCTGCCGGCGGCGTCCGTCACCGTCATCTTGCGGTTGACGTCATCGTAGGCCCATTGTGTGACCTGATAGTCGGAGGTTCCGGCAAGACCGCTCTGCACTTCCTGCCTGACCAGGCGACTGAACGCATCGTAATTGAACAGTGTGCGGTCGGCGGTGTCCGGTGCCGTCTTATCGGCACCGTAGGGAAGGGACTGCCATTCCAGTTCGCCGCGTGAATTGAATTTGAAAAACTCCGACTTCACGACGGCCACGCCAGTGGCGGCGGTCTTCACACTGATCGGGAAACCGAGCGAATCGTAGGCGTAGGTCATCGTCGTCCCGAGCAGTGCGCCCGTGCCTCCGTCAGGATCGGGCTGAACCGTCGTCGCAAGTTCTCCGAAATCATTCCAGTCGATCGTCGTGGTGCGTTCGGCCACGGTGCCGGGACCGGGTTCGATTGAGTTCAGCACGCGGCCCTGGGCGTCCAGCGAATAATCATACACCGGACGCACCAGCGAACCCGCTCCGTCCGGATCGGGTTGCGTCATCCGCCGCACATAGAACACCCAGGTGCCCGTCACCGCGAAAGTCGTCGTCACCGCGCAAGACCGTTACGTTTGTCTCAAGTTGCCGCCGACGGGGTGCTCGCGTTGTGCCCAAGGAATCTCAGTCGGCGGAGCGACTGAGCTACGTAGGCGACGTCGCTCCGCGACTCGCATTCTTCTCGAAACCCATGCCACAGGAACCTGGTATTTCAGTGTTCGTCTCAGGAGGGGTTACGCGAATCAGAAGTCACGAGGTACGAGTGCCGCGCCCACCCGCTGCGATCAGATCGTCCTGATCCGGAATGCCGATGTATGGCAGATGGCGAAATTCGTCGTTGTAGTCCAGGCCGTAGCCGACGACGAATGCATCGGGGATTTTGAAGCCATAGTAATCCGGCGTCAGGTCCACCTGCGTGCGATCGCTCTTCCAGAGTAACACAGCAGACTTTACAGAATTCGGTTCAAAACCCTTTACCGCTTCATACATTCCCACCATCGTGTGGCCCGTGTCGAATATGTCATCCAGAACGACGACATCGCGGCCCTTCAGATCGGGGACCAGACTGCTGTTCACAGACAAAGTTCCAGGGGACGTCCGTGTGCCTCCGTAACTGGAGGCGGAAATCAGCGCCACGCGCAGCGGCACGCTGGTCGCGCGGATCAGATCCGCCAGCAGCACCACGCTGCCGGTCAGGACACCGAGGATCGTTAAGGGGCGTCCGACATATTCGCGGCTGAGTTGTGTACCAAGTTCCCGGACACGATCACGGATCTGAGCTTCACTGATGAGAACTTTCATGGAATGTTGTCTGATGTCTGTAGGAAAGAAGGTGCGATTTGTCTTCAGAAAGCGGGGTGTAACGGTGAATTGTAGTGGCAGCCACGTCGGTCTCAAGTCGCCGGTGATGGGTTGGACGCATTGTGCGTGAGGAACCTCAGTCGGCGGAGCGACTGAGCTATGTAGGCGACGTCGCTCCGCGACTCGCATTCTTGCCGAAACCCATCCGAAAGGAACGTGGTATTTCAGTGTTCGTCAGTCGCCTGATCGGAATATACGACACGTGGCTGGAATTGATAAATCCCTTCGGCGAGCGGGGGATGTCAATCCCCTGATTGACCGCGTGGTTGCTGCAGATATCAGGGGACTCACGTCCCCCGCTCGCCGGTCGCTGCTTTATTCCTTCCCATGCGAAGTACAACCCCATTGAAAACAGCGGAATGCTCATTCTGCGGAACGAGGCTGAGAGTCTGTCTCAAGGGCGAAACGGACGTTACAATTCCGTAGACTTTTTACGCTTGTTCCTGCCGCCAGACCAACGTTTTCGGCTTCGCCATCATGTCTTCCATAATTCCGGACATTGAGCCGTCATCTGCGTCGCAGGTGATTGTCAACATCTCCTGCTACAAGTTTGTGAATCTGGATCGGTTGCCCGAACGCAAAACCGCCATTCGTCGTCGTGCGGTGGAACTGACTCTCAAGGGAACGGTGCTGCTGAGTAAGGAGGGGATCAACCTGTTTGTCGCGGGACCTCAGCAGTCGATTCGCGACTTCGTCGAATTTCTGCGTGAAGATCCGCCGTTCTCAGATCTTCAGCCGAAGGAAAGCGTCAACGAGTATCAGCCGTTTAACCGGATGCTGGTCAAGATCAAGCAGGAGATCATCGCGTTCGGCATCGAAGGTGTTGCGCCGATGGTTCGCACATCTCCCAAGTTGTCAGCCGTTGAACTTCGCCAGTGGCTGGACGAAGGCCGCAAAGTTCATCTGCTCGACACACGCAACGATTACGAGTACGACCTTGGCACATTTGATAATGCGATCAAACTGGGCCTGGACCATTTTCGCGAGTTCCCGGATGCCATCAAGCGCCTGCCGGAAGAATACAAGGACGAACCGATCGTGATGTTCTGCACGGGCGGTATCCGGTGCGAAAAGGCCGGTCCGTTTATGGAGATGGCGGGCTTCCGCAATGTCTACCAACTGGATGGCGGAATTCTGAAGTACTTTGAAGAAGTCGGCGGCGAACATTACCACGGAGAATGTTTCGTTTTTGATCAGCGCGTCGCAGTCAATCCTGCTTTGAAAGAGACACCGACGACGCAGTGTTATGTCTGCCAGGCCGTGGTAACTTCCGAACAACAACATCCGCCGCAGTACGTGGCGGGGAAGTCCTGCCCGGCCTGCTTTCGCGACGACGCGCGGCGGATGGCCGACATCATTACGTTGCGTCAGCAGCAGATCCAGACCATCACGACGCCGCTGCCGGGCAGCACACCGTGGCTGAATCGCCGTCCGCTCAATGTGCCGCAGCGATGCGCGGGCTTGACGTTGCTGGATTTTGTGAGCGACCTGCATCCCCAGATTGCACGATCCGAATGGCAGCATCGCATTGAATCGGGTGCCATCGAGCCCTCGGAATCTGCTCGACGGCGACGACGTCCGAAGCATGTGCCAGAATCGATCCCATTGTCTCCGACGCGCATCGTACGCGAAGGGGAGCGATTTGATCAGTTGCAGCCACACTCCGTCGAACCCGACGTGAACGCGAATATTCAAGTTTTGCATGAAGATGACGAATTTGTGGTTCTGTCGAAACCTGCTCCACTGCCGATTCACGAATGCGGGCGGTTTCATCGCAACACGCTGCGGTACATTCTGAACCTGGTCTATTTTCCTCAACGACCACACATCGTGCATCGCCTGGATGCCAATACGTCGGGCGTCATGGTGCTGTGCAAACGCAAACGCATCGCTTCACTCGTCCAGCAGCAGTTCGAAAACCGGACGGTGAGAAAATCGTATCTGGCCAGAGTCCATGGGCATCCGCAACGGAATGCATTCTCCTGCGACGCAGCGTTAAGTCGTGAGCCGGAACATGGTGGCGTCAGAGTCCTCGATCCGCACGGCGATCAGGCGTATACGGACTTCGAAGTGGTTGAGCGATGCAGCGGCGGGACATCGCTCCTCCGTTGTTTCCCGAAGACCGGTCGGACGAATCAGATTCGCGCACATTTGTGGTCGCTGGGGTTCCCGATCTGCGGCGACCCTGCGTACCTTCCTGAGAACAGGCTCGGGAGCAATCGGACTCTGCTGCCAACGGAACCCGTGATGTGCCTGCACGCGGAATCGATTGCGTTTTTCGGGCCGGATCAGGAGATGCTGCAGTTTTCGGCGGAGTCGCCAGCATGGGGGACGGAGGATTCGCTGCAGTACAGGCTTTAACC
>JAYSPO010000749.1:0-1725 GCA_043722015.1 Candidatus Kuenenia sp.
GACGACCTGGAAGCCGTGGACCGCACCGCCGATGAAGTCGCCCGCGTCCTTGAAAGCGTCCCTGGCCATGCCGACGTTCGGGTGGAGGCCCAGACGGGCTCGCCCGAACTCGTCGTCCGTATCCGCCCGCAGGACGCGGCCCGCCACGGGCTGCGGACATTGGCAGTCCTTGACGCAGTAAGTACCGCCTATCAGGGAGCTTCCGTCGGTCAAGTGTACGACCGGAACCGTGTGATCGACGTATCGGTTCTGCTCGAACCAACTGCCCGCACCAATCCGCAGCGTGTGGCCGAACTGTGGATGAACACCCCGACCGGCCGTGTTCAGTTAAAGCAGGTGGCCGACGTGTTCCTGTCGGAAGGTCGATTTCTGGTAGCCCATGAGAACGGACTGCGGCGGCAGGTAGTCACCTGCAACGTCAGTGGACGAGACGTGGAATCGTTCGCGTCCGAGGTCGAACGCCGGATCAAAGAATTGCCAGCCACGCCGGGCGTCACTGTGGCCATCACCGGCGAACACGAAGCCCGTCGCACTGCACAGCGAGAGATCCTGCTACTCGCGTCGGCGGCAGGGCTGGGCGTAGTGCTGCTGCTTGGTATGGCCCTGCGGTCACTGCGGGCTTTGTTGCTGGTGATGGCGAACCTGCCATTCGCGCTGATCGGCGGGGTTGCCGCCGTATACATGGCCGGCGGGGTGCTGGACGTGGGGGCGTTAATCGGATTCGTGACACTATTTGGGATTACGGTGCGCAACGGTCTGATGATGGTATCGCACTGGCAACACCTGCATGACGAAGACGGAATGCCCTGGGGAGCAGAGTTGGTCATGCGCGGTGCAAAGGATCGGCTGGCCCCGGTCCTGATGACGGCCCTGGTGACCGGACTGGGTTTGCTACCCATTGCGATTGGCAGCGGTGAGGCAGGGAAAGAGGTTGAGGGGCCGATGGCCCAGGTGATCCTGGGGGGGCTGATAACTTCGACAGCTTTGAACCTGTTTGTCCTACCGATGCTCTTCCGTCGCTTCGGATACGCCAATCTGCGCGCAGTACAAAAATGATGCCACATAATACTCTCGGAATTTTTGGAACAATTCCCAGTCCTGGATTATTCATGACGCCACCTTTCAGGGTTGATTTGATTTTCGTGTTTCGCAAAATCTGAAACAAACTCGTCGAAGAGTAAAACACAACGCTGCAGCGAACGCTTTTTTCCGAACGGTAATCATTAAGAGTTACTTATGCCACTCTGCGATAAGACTTCAGATGCGCACCACACTCAAAATCGCAGACGATTTCTCCGACTGAAAAGCAGCGAGCGATGGCGGATCGCTGTCTCGAACTGGTGGAAGATGATCACGCGAACGGGTCTCGAACTCCGTAAGTCTTTATTAAATATACTGCCTAGATGCGCGTCAAAAAGAGAGTATTGTTACGAAGTGGGTTGCGCTCGGAGAGGGGGACGTGTCATCGCATTCGGGACACTCTTTGCAAAGGAGTATAAGTAATGTCAAACAAGCCGAAGGAATCGACTTTTGCAAGAAAATCAAGCCGGAATTTATCTTCCGCTTATCTTCGGCTTATCAACGGATGTTAGAGTGGGACTACATAAAAGTAGTCGAGCAAATTCCCGAACGTAAGTTACCTACATCCCATACCGCGTTCTATATGTCGAGGATGAAAACGAGATCGCTGAATATGTTGCACGCGGACTGCAAGAAGAGGGTTTT
>JAYSPO010000750.1:0-11337 GCA_043722015.1 Candidatus Kuenenia sp.
CGTGGGATGTTGCACGGCTAGCTCTCCATCTACTTCACCATCCAGGCGAGCTGGATGGGGTCGCGTAGTTGAATCTGGGATAGTCGAATTATTGCTGCGACGGTCATTTCGAAATACCCGGAAATGACCCATAGCAAATTGATCTGCGCCGACTCAGTATGCGATGTTGTGCAGTACGAAGCCGTCAGCAGTCTGCTCCACTTCGTACAACTGCACTTCATTCACATCTGTCCTGAACAAATCATCCCGGAGCAGGGCTGTCCACTCACGAGGCATCTCGGGATCAATGCTGGTTCGCGTCGTGCATTCAATGCGGCCATTCAGGGAAATTGCGATCTGCACGGGCTCCATGATCTCAGGACCGTTGAGATTTCCATAAAAATAGCACGGGACGAAGTCAGGGTGTGCGGGATCAATTTTGTCCCCGCCACGCATCAGACCGCATTTCCATCGCGACACAGACCCGATGTCGGACGCGGCGAGTTCGATGCCGACAAGCTCAGGAATGGTGTCTAACTTCCACAACCGATCGTCACTGGATCCTGAACCAAAAACCGCCAGCATCCGATCGACGTAGTTGAACCGCTGAGAAAACTCGGGATTCATCAACGTCGCCTGGCCGAAATCAAAGTGCATCGTCTTGCGGGGGCGTTCTTGAGCGTTTTCATCTACGAGTGACGCACCGTCAACAACGCCGGGCAGCGGCATTCGAATGACGTCAGCGATCGTGGGAAGTACATCGATGGTTTCGACGCTGCGATCGGTTGCTTGACCGCCGGACTGATGAGGGGTCTTGATAAAGATGGGAACGGACATCAGATCAGCCAGCGTTTCATTCGCGGGTGATCTGCGGTCTTGTCCTGCAACAAACGCCATGCCATGATCTGCTACGACCACCAGCAGCGAACGGTTGAATTCTCCACTGACCTCCAGCTGGTCCAGGATCTTTCCCAGGCATCGATCCGCAAACTGCAGTTGTAAAAGGTAGCGTTGCCAGCCATGATTGAGCATCAGTTCATCCGGCCCCCATCGGACACCGTTTGCTGCCTGCGTGCCCGGGGTCTGTTCGGCGATTCCGGCACGGATCAGATATGAGTTTCCCGACGGCATGAAACTCCACGGGTCATGCGGAATGACGACATGCAGGAAATGAAAACCCGGCTTTTCAGTCGGTTGCAGAGTTTTTGTGAAGTGGCCCACCTGAACGTCGTGCGCCTCATCCCAGTGGTAGCTCACGAGTCCTTTTGTGAGATGCTGTTGCCCGCTTTCGTCCATTACAAATCCAAACCAGACTTTGGGGATCATGTGCTGAAAAAAATCGACGTCGGCCGGTGCTGTGGTTGCCACGTAAACTCGCAGCAGCATGTCCGTCAGACGCCTCACCTGCTCGGTAAATGAGGTTGTCTGATCCAGTTGACGTAGTTCCGTCGGACACAGAAACGTCACTGGCTCAAATACGGTCATGTCGTACTGTTCCGTGTCATGGATCAGGCGGAACAGATTCTCGGGATACTCGCTTTCTACGGGACTCGTTCCGTCTGGCCGGGGCAGTTGTCCTGTCAGAATTGCCGGCAATGCGTGTGCGGTTCTGGAGTGCACCGAGGTCGCATTTCGATAGAATGTACTCTGGCTTGCAAGCCGGGCAAACGACGGGTATCGCACCGCGTCGATTTCATGCCTTTCGTTCAGCAGAGCCATGCTGCACAACCCGTCAAAAGCAATCATCACGATGGGCACTGGATTGTCGGCTCGCAGATCGATCGATTTCTTTACCTGAATGCCCAGCAGTTCCGCGCGCATCGCCGGAGTTGAAAGCAAGTTGAGCGGAAACAAGACGATTCCGAGCGCCGCAAGATTGAGGATTTGCCCAGGCCACTGAAAGCGTCCGTACATCCAGGCACAGCCGAACCCCAGCGGCAGACTCATGGCTGCAAGGATCAAGTCCGGTACCCCTGCGCTGCGCAGGTCGAACCACCACTGTATCCAGCGAAAAGCGAAGTTGATCGCCAGTGCTGCGAGTAATGCCACAGTTATAGCGTGCACGCCGGCAGCGACTTTCGGAAATTTCAGCAGCCGCAGAACGGCCACGCTCGCCGTCACGAAGCCAGGGATCGCCAGCAGGAAGATGCTCACCACACAAGCGATCGCAACCCCTGAATAGCCTTCCAGTCGCAGATATTGCGGATTCGAAATCATCCGATCGAACACCGGCTGCGCCACGGCAAATGCATTCAGCGTCGCGACATGCAGCAGGCACGTGAGCAACGTACGTGAATTCTCGTTCGTCTGGACATTTGACATTCTGCGAGTGACTTCGACTTTCCTTTGGATTCAGGAGAACACGCCGATTGGGTTCAGTGGAGGATGCGCATCAACTTGCATCAACTTTTCGGCTGCAGCCAAAGCAGCGTGCGGGTCCCGTCTGCCAGCGACTGCTCCTTAACCACGACGAACGCTCGATCAACCAGCGCACGAAATGATTCCCGAGTGTAGTCGGAGAATACATCTTTACGATTTGACAGCAATTGCTGCACTTGAGCGTCTTTGCGGTCGACAAATTCCAGCACCACCGTTGCCTTCAGTGACGCCAGCCAGTCAATGACATCCGCCAGCAGCAGATTGCAGCCAATGACCAGATGATGAATCAACGCGAGGCAGAAGACCAGTTCTGGTTTCGACCGATGTTCCAGTGATTGTCGTTCCTGCAAGCGCCAGCCAAGCGAAGGGGCCGGGTCGGCGAGATTGCAGACCATTGGTGTGATCGTTCGATTGCGCTCAACGTTCAACGCTACGAACAGTCGATCGACGCTGAGGTGATCTGCATCAATCGCCAGCACAGTCTCTGCGTGTATTGCCGCGAGACGCGAGTAGCGTCCCTGATTGCAGCCGAGATCCCAGACGGTCTTCCAGGCCCGGGACTGTCCGGATCTGGACTGTCCGGATCTCGACTGACACACCTCCTCAATGAACTTTTCCTTTGCTGCCGCATCACGTTGCACGGGCTCGGAAGTTTTGTCATAGTCGGACCATGTGGACTCCTCAGCCCTCCATGTCAAGCGTTGCACAATGCGCCGCAATCCGCGCACGTTGTTGATGATCATGTCGCGACTGAAGCCGCTCGCCTTCATCGAATCGGCAACTTGTGGCTTGACCGTCCGTTGAGCCTGCAGTCGGGCATGCAGCCAGACGTGCGAAAACGCTCCGCCCCGGAATAAATCCCGCAGCGACAGGAGCGACGAAAAATCCCCAGGCGCGATACCTTCCAGTGAACCACGGAGCCACGGCTGAAAATTAACATTCTTCCAACTCTGCAGCATCAGTGGATACAGAAACATCTGGCAAAACTGACGATAGCCATCCCAGATCTGACCAGGCTCAAACGGCACGATGGAGCTTGTATCAATAAAGACCGGACATGATCCTACAAACTGAACATTGTAGGGCGTGGCGTCTTTCAAAATCGCGTCATCGAGCAACGCCTGTTCCAGCAATTCCAGTGTCAACAATGCCGCCGAGCGCAGCATGTTGAATGACCAGTCAAATGGCCATGTGATGACCGGAATGGTCGCATGGTGCAATACTGCCGTGCAGTCAAAACCAGTGCCAGGCGGAGCGACGTCTGCAACCGCGTCGGTCCGCACGACGCACCCGGATTGCATTGCAGTCTGCAGGAAGGGCTTCTGCGAAACCACATCCCAATCCTGCAGGCCGTCGTGCCCGAGCGCGCGAAACACCTGGCCGTGTCGATGGAAAACACGTCCGGAACGATCGCGAAACGAGCCACGTTCAAACGTGGCCAGGGAATCAAGTGGCATGGACGACGGCTAGCTCTGAACCTGAACCGTGTCAGTGGATTTTTTCACATCGGCATAACGAAAGGATCGCCAGACGTGCCGCACAAACACAAACAAGCCTGCGCTGCCGCCGACGATGGCCTGAAGCAACATGCTGCCAGTGCCGGGGTCGAGATAGGCGAGTGTCGAAAGGTAGAAATTCATAGGAGGGTGTCCTGCGAAGACTGGTCACAACGTGCAGGGATTTATCTGCAACCAGTAGCCTGAGTTGCGGCAGTTTCTGCAGAAACACTCTGCCGAAAACTGCTGCCCGAGTTTTTTTGTCATTCCATTGCAAGGCTGTAGGCGTCGAACCAGGTCAAAGCCACAACGGTGTCGCAGAATTTCAGGGATTCCGGTTGTTACGCGACAATGCTCTGAAATGGCGTTCAGGGGCAGCACCCGTGAGGGCCGCGTCTGTGCGTCCTGCTGAACACGACAACCGGACGGATGGCCATCAGAACACGCATCGTAACCGCCATTTGAAATAACGATTTTCAAATGGCAATGCGAATGGGCAGGATACACATGTTCATCGTCCTGGAAATCAGGAGTCGCCCCGAAAGGTCAAGTTACAGGGGACATGATCAGTAAGTCGGTGACGATGGAGTTGATCAGTTCGTCGATTTTGATGAGGTATGCGTCGGTGTTCATTGCCGGGTTGAAGAGATCCGCGAAATCATCAACCAGCACATCCCCGCCGATGAGCAGGCTGAGTTTGATCATGGGTCGATTCTCAGCCTCATGCTTGCCGCCAGGCTCTACTCTCCCGTTGCGATGTCCAACATTCCTGAATGGGCCGAAAAGTCCGGAGCAGATATCTACTTCGGTATCCCGATCGTGAAGATGAAGGCCGAACTGATACAGATTGCTGCGAGCGTGTCTCTGGGGCGGCGCGGAACGGATCATGCGGCGATCTCGAAACGCATCGCGCGAGTGTTCGGTTCGAAGGACGCCGCAAAGTTCTTCCAATGGGAGTTGAAGCCGTTGACGCCCGATGAGAAGTCCGCACTGCTGGTTTTGCAGCCAACGTCCGAGACTAAGCCTACGCGAGGCGGCGACAAGGTCACGCAGCGCTTCGAGTGGTCGTTTAATGAAGATCTGATGACACGGCGTCAGCTATCCATCCTGAATCGTCTGAACTTTCCAACTCCGTCGCAGACCCTGAGGCAAAGACTGCCGCCACGCTCGGATGGCTAAATTTATGGAATAACTCAAACCCCCGAATTCCCCCCCAAATCTCGCTCCGCAAGGGGGTGCGGAAAATAAGGTTAAACGTCCCCCGGCGAATTCCTGTAAATTCCTCCCCGTCAACAGATTACGACGCGCACTTCATTTCACGATGCAACGAAAAAATCGACTATTGCCCGCGACACGGGAAATGGACTGAGTTACAATCTTGGTTGGTCGCAGTTCCGGCACTGATCCTGTCGACAGGATCAGTGCCGAAGATACTGATTTGGAGCAGGCGTACGGAAACTGCCGATGTGTGATTCATGACAGGCGAGGTGTTTGCGAAAGGGCCGACTGTGATCGAACCGAACAACGTTGGCGGAACCGACAAGGACCGCAGTCTTGATCGCGTGACGCCGCCCAGGGATGAGACATTAAACGAGTTGGAGGCATCGGGACTGACGGACGATTTTTCGAAATCGTCGAAGCCAGCCAACGCTCCTGCCGTCTCGGCAGCCACAATGGTTGGGGTTCCCGCCGCCGTCATCTTGCCTCCCACCCTTGATCCGAACGCCACATTCGTGGCTCCTCCCACCGAGGACCCGAACGCCACATTCGTGGCTCCTCCGACCGAGGACCCGAACGCCTCATTCGTGGTTTCTCCCGCCGAGGACCCGAACGCCACATTCGTGGTTCCTTCAGGTGATCCCAATGCAACAGTGCAGGATCGCAAGGGATCAGACGGCGCAAGCGGCGACAAGTCCGGCGTTGTGGTGACCGACCTTATCAAGGGATATTACATTCTCGGGGAGCTTGGTCGGGGCGGAATGGGTGTCGTTTACCGTGCCCGCCAAATTGCGTTGAATCGCGTCGTCGCTATCAAGATGATCCTTGCCGGAGGGCATGCCGGATCGGAGCAACTGGCGAGGTTTCAGGCTGAGGCTGAAGCTGTTGCCATGTTGGCGCATCCCAACATCGTGCAGGTCTATGACATTGGCGAGCAGGACGGACTGCCGTATTTCTCACTGGAATTTGTGGACGGCACAGGGCTCGATAGGGAACTCGGCGGGAAACCACAGCCGGAGAAAAAATCGGCTCAACTGATCGAGACTCTTGCACGCGCCATGCAATTCGCACATGAGCACGGGATCATCCACCGGGACCTCAAGCCGGCGAATGTCCTCGTGACCAAAAACGGTGTCCCGAAGATCAGCGACTTCGGTTTGGCCAAACAGTTAGACACCGATTCGAGCCAGACACGCACCGGCACCATCATGGGGACGCCCAGCTACATGGCTCCGGAGCAGGGCCGCGGCGAAAAGGTCGGGCCGCTGGCGGATGTGTATTCTCTGGGATCAATGCTCTATGAAATGATCACTGGCCGGCCTCCGTTTGTGGCAGCGACTGCTGTCCAGACCCTGATGCGTCTCTTGAAAGAGGAGCCGGTTCTGCCATCTCGCGTCAAGCCAAATGTTTCGCGGGACCTCGAAACCATTTGTCTGAAGTGTTTGCAGAAGGATCCCCACCGCCGTTACGCGAGTGCCGGGGCACTGGCCGAAGACCTGCATCGATTTGTGGCCGGCGAACCGATCCTCGCACGGCCAGTGTCAGCCCCGGAACGCTTGTGGCGCTGGTGCAAGCGCAACCCGAAAATCGCATCCCTGACTGCCGCAGTGCTCATGCTCCTGATGACAGTTGCGACTGTCTCGACCGTTATGGCGTTCCGGATTCAGAAAGAGAAAATCCTGGTGGTCGGTGAACGTAATCGGGCAAACGATCTTGCGAAGCTGGAGTCGGCCGCTCGCACACGGGCTGACAAGAATGCTAAGGAAGCGATCGAGGCCCGTGAATTGGCCACTCAGAAGGCGAAAGACGAAGAGGCGGCGAAGTTGCTTGCCCAGGAAGCTCGCACAGCGGCCGATGAGAGTGCCAAGATCGCCATCGAACAGCGAAAACTGGCGCTCGACACGTTGTACAATCTGGTGACCAAAGTTGAAGAGCAATTGCGAGACCGGGACCAGGCGGACTTACCCAAGCTCCGACGAGACATTGTCGAAGAGGCCATGAAAGGGCTGCGGAATGTCTCCCGCACTGCAGAGAACTCGAACCTGACCGACCGCAGCATGGGGCTGGCCTTTCAACGCATGGCCGACATTTGCCAGCAAGCAGCTGAGACCGAGGAAGCTCTGCAACATCATCAGCGTGCATTGGCTGTGTTTGAGAATCTGCTCGAGGCCGACCCAAAGGACGATCGTGCCGCCTGGAACATCGCGATCTCCTATGACAAGCTCGGCGATCTGACACGCCAGTTGGGAACCGACGTGGCCGTGGCGCGGCAGTATTACGACAAAGCTCTCGAGCGCCGTGAAACGCTGCTGGCGAACGTGAATGTCCCGGAACTGGCACCGGCGGATCGGCAGCGTGCGGTGGCCGTCTCACTTGCGAAGCTGGGCAGCTTCACCCTGCTGATGGGCGATCCAGGCGGCGCGCGCATGTATTACCTCAAGACCCTGGCCCAAAGCGAGGCGATGGTCGCCAAGTCCCCCAAAGATCCGCAAGCCAATCAGGCGCTGGCTGGGTCGTATACGATTATGGGCAACGTCAGCTTTCGCATGCGGGAAGTCGACGAGGCCCGCGACTATTACGGCAAGGCGAAGAAACTGCGACACGAGTTGTTTGATCAGGACCGCCTCAACCTGCGATACCGCAGAGAACTGGCTGCGTGTTATGGCGCGCTGGGAGATATTGAATTGCATTTGCGGAATGCCAGCACCGCACTGGAGCAGTACGACATCGCCAATAAGCTCTATGAAGAATGGTATCAAAGCAATCCTGAGGATCCGGATGCACAAAGCTCGATCGCCACATCGTACTATCGGCTGGGTGCCGCCAACATCTTCCTTGGCAAGGACACCGCAAAACAGTTCTTCGAGCAATCACTCCGGCTGCGCGAGCAGTTCGTCGCGGCAGACCCCAAAAACACTTCAAAGCAAATCGCCCTGATGCTGGCTCAGGCGCGTTGCGGACGGCACGTTGATGCGAGTCTGATTGCCAATCAGATTCGCGAGAGTTCCTCTACTGATCGGGGCAACTTGTTCTACGTCGGGTGCTGCTATGCGCTGTGTGTTGCAGACGTCGCACAAGGTAATGCTGCGGACCAGCTTACTGCGGCGGACCTGGCGCTGCAGGAGCAATACGCGAACTTGGCGGTGGAAACGATCCGCCAGGGAATCTCGCTGGGCTACAACGACGTGGTGGCACTGGAAATGGATCCCGACCTGGAACCAATCCTGCGGCTCCCGGCTTACGTTGAACTCATCGCGAAACTGAAAGAGCCACCGTCGCCGAACCCCTAAGTCGTCGATCTATTGCTGCTGGCGTGAGTACTCTTCCAACCGGTTGCGGCATTCCGGCTGTTCTTCGGGTGGTGCCAGTTCGAACGCACGGTTCGCCCACTCGACCGCCTCGCGAAACTGCCCGAGTTCGGCGTGAGCTGTTGCCAGTGTTGCCAGGCAGGTCCAGTCCAGCCAGCCCGATAACTCGCAGGCGCGAGTCGCCAGTTGCAGCATCATTTCCCCGCTGCGGATGGCCGAGTCGCCGGACATCATCCAGACTCGGGCGAAGTTCTCATAAGTGGAGGCAACCTTCGGATTGAGCCGGATCGCTTCGATGTGGTCCACAACTGCCGCCTCGAAATCGTTCATCGCGGCGAACGCAAGCCCACGGTTGTTGTAGGCTCCGGCATAATGCGGATCGAGGCGGATCGCTTCGTTGTAATCGGCAATGGCGGATTCGTAGTGCTCCAGAGCAAAATGCGCCAACCCTCGATTGTTGTGCGCAGCAGGCAGGTCCGGATTGATCCGCAGCAGTTCATTCAAGTCGTTGATTGCGAGGCCGTATTCCCCGCGCTCATGATAGACCTCGCCGCGATGATAATAAGCCAGTGCAAACCGCGCGTCGTATGCAATGGCTTCGGTATAGCTGGCCGCCGCCCGGTCGTAGTCGCCTCTGGCACGGAACACGTCTCCGCGATTGAAGTAGGCGGCCGCGAAATTCGGCTTCAGTCGGATTGCTTCATCAAAGTCATTGAGTGCCAGCGTGTATTGGCCCATGGCGGTATGCACAAAACCACGATTGTAAAAACCAAACGCCGACCCGGGCTTCAAGCGAACTTCTGAATCGTAATCGCTGATGGCCAGATCGTATTCTCCCATGGCGGTGCGGGCGAAGCCGCGATTGTGGTACGCATTGGCCAGTTTGGAGTTCACCCGGAGAGCCTCATCGAAATCCGTGATCGCCAGATCGAAACGTCCGAGGGCTGCATACGCAAGGCCACGATTGTGATGGGCCAGGGCGATGCGGGGATCAAGCCGGATCGCCTCGTTCGAATCCGTAATGGCTCGCTCGTAATCTTTCAGCGCAGCGTACGCAAGTCCACGATTATTGTACGCGGCCGCAAAACCCGGATCGTACCGAATGGCTTCGCCGAAGTCAGCGATCGCACGTTGATACTCGCGAACCGCGGCGTACGAGTAGCCGCGATTGTTGTACGCAGCAGCATAGCTGGGATCGATACGGATGGCCTCGTCGAAGAGTCGAATGGCCTTCTCGTAATCGCCTCGGGAAGCCAATGCAACGCCGTGGCGGTTTTGTGCAACGGCAAACGACGGATCAAGCTGCACCGGAAAATCAACGTCCGTTGCCAGCCTGGATTTCTTACGAACAGCTTCGACCCTGACTCCGGCTATCGGTGCGGGAATAGTCGCGTCCGGCTTACCCTTCGTCTCGCTGTAAAGATCAGCAATGGCAAGGTCCATAGCCGAAGCGTTTGCTGATGGCGAATACTCCTCGCTAAATCCGCAGGCTGTACAGACAACCGCCCCGACTCTCTGCGGCTGAGCGGGAACCCCGATGGGATTCTGGCATCGTGGACAGACAGAGTGCATCGCGTCGGAACCCCACAGTCCAACTCCGGGAGTTGGAAATCCTGCCGAAAAACGTCCGGCTCGTTGAGCCGGACGAAGTTTTGAACTGGACGTTTAGAGCAACTAACAAGCCTCGACTCGTCTTCAAACTTCTTCTCGACGACGGTCAGACTTCTAGAGTTAATACGTGTTCGTGATCATGTCGCCGTCCTTGGTAAGATCTTTCGCGAGGTCGGTGATCCTATCAATTTTCATGTCCAAAATGAACCAATCGTGGCCGGAGCTGCCGGTCAGTTTGTCGAACGCCTCATCGATGATGTCTTCACTGTTTCCACCATTGTCTCCGCTCAAGTCCAAGTCTTGAGTGAACCCGCTCGCCCAGGCATCTCCGATCGCCCGCAAGTTGCTGTAGCTGTTATCGAAGCTGGTTGACCCGAGTTCGCCGGCAACCAAGATGTCGTGACCGGCGGAGCCGACAATGCGGTCGCTGCCATAGCCGCCCACAAGCACATCATTGCCGGCAGCACCAACGAGCATGTCATCGCCGTCGCCACCGATCAGAACATCATTGCCTGATCCGCCGGTGATTTGATCGTTCCCCTTGCCACCGACCAAAACGACGTCACCACTGAAGCCTGATGCGTCCAACAAGTTGGCACTGTCGCCACCGGTCAGGGTAGCACGCTCGATGGATACCAATACGTCAGACCCCAGCCCCGTGAGGCTGGTGTTGGTGAGTGTGAAGTTCACGTCCCCCGACTCGACAAGTCTGTCGATACCGCCACCGCCATTGATCGAGTCGTTGCCCAGACCCCCGGTCATCGCGTCATCGCCGCCTGCGCCTTCGATGGTGTCATTGCCCGAGCCGCCGATCAGGACGTTCGACTGATCGTTGCCGGTGATCGTATCGTTGGCCGAACCGCCGGTAACGTTCTGGATGTTCAGAACGCCGCCGGTGCCCGTCGCCGTGCCGATGGCCGGACTGTTGGCCAGGCGGACGACAACGCTTGTCGTGTACGCCGAGTAATCGAGCGTGTTGATGCCAATACCGGCCCCGCCGTCAATTCTCCCGGAAACGCCCGTGCCGTTACTCAAGACGAATGTGTCATTTTCTGTGCCCCCGGTCAGGTTCTCGACGTTCGCGAACCCGCCCGCGACGCCGGTGACTGTGCCGCCGTTGAGGGCGGTCACGGTCCAGGCGTTGGCCCCGTTGTCACCAGTCAATATATCGCTGCCCGCGCCCGCGTTGATCGAGCCGGACAAGGTGCCACCCGCAAGCGTGAACGAATCGGTATTCAATCCGCCGACCAGCGACTCGACGTTCGCGAACCCGCCCGCGACGCCGGTGACTGTGCCGCCGTTGATGACGGTCACGGTCCAGGCGTTGGCCACGTTGGCACCGGTCA
>JAYSPO010000751.1:0-1831 GCA_043722015.1 Candidatus Kuenenia sp.
TGTCGCAATAAAATTCGCAGTGGCGGCCACGTTTCTGGATTCGGCGTTTTTCCTACAATGAAACCGAGGCTTCCGCCAATCGCGATGGGCCAAATTCCCGCTCGCAATACAGAGCCTGGATTCTGCGTCGCCACTAAGACGGCCACCGATATGACCTTGTGGCTGCCCATTGTGCGAAAAGAGCTGATGACAGAATTGCGGGGAATTCTGTAGATTGCCGCGATGGAACGGAATCCATTGTACGACCTGACGAAAGACGAACAGATCGCTGTGATCCTGGAGTTGCGGGAGCGGCTGTCAGTGCTGGAGCAGCGTGACCGGGAACAGACAAAGCGGATCGAAGAGCAGGCCCGGCGGATTGAGGAACTCGAAAAGCGCAATCCGACGCCGCGGTTGAACGAAGCGTATTCGATGAAGGCTGAAGAAAAGCGACGGGCGGATGCTCAACAGGGCGGAAAGCCAGGGCGTCGCAAGCAAAAGTCGACGCGTCGAGGACGAATCAGCACGGCAGAAAAGCTGGCGCTGGCAACGGTGCACCAAGACATCTGGCCCGGCGCGAATCCATTGGCCGAGTGTCACCTGAAGTATTCTCGTCCCGTCTGGCGAATCATTGAGGGCCGGGCAGTGCTGGTGGCGTATCACATTTACGCGGGACCCGATGGTCGAGTTCCTCAGATTCCTGGCGTACCCAAGCGTGGTGAATTTGGACAAGAGATCCTCGTGGCATTGTCCTGGCAACATTACATCGTGGGTCTGTCGCTCGACAAGGTGATTGCTGAGCAAGCGTTCTTCTGGGGTCTGCGGCTTTCCAGATCTCAGGCGGATTCCCTGCTGAACCAACTGGCCAAAGCGTGGCTTCCTGAGTTTGATGCGCTCTGTCAGTTGATCGCCGTTTCGGCCGTGGTGCATGCCGACGAAACGAGTTGGAGCATCAATTCCGTCTGGGCGTTTCTGTCGGAACGGGCTCGCTTGACGATCTTCGGCTGCCGTAAGGATGGTGAAACTCTCGCCGTACTGCTGAAGAAGGACGAATTCCAAGGAATTCTGGTCAGCGACGACGCCGCAGTGTATCAGGGATTCCATCGCGCCCAGAAGTGCTGGGCTCATCTGATTCGCAAAGCGATTCGCCTGACATTGCTGAAGCCGGATCGCAGCCGATATCGCCGTTTTCTCGACGAATTGCTCGACATCTATCGCCGAGGCAAAGCCATCGCGGCCGACGGGCGACTCAGCGAAGCCGGGCGGCGATCACGAGTTGGCGAACTCGTCGATGCGGTCTGCAACTGCACGGGAAATCGCTTTGTCGATCAGAGCATTCCGAGCGATGATGTCGAACGCGACTTCTTCAATCTGACTCACGAAATCGTTCGTCTGCTCGGCGAAGACGAACTGTTTACCTATGCGATCTACCCCGAGGCGGATGGGACAAACAACGAAAGTGAACGGAGTCTTCGCAATCCCGCTCAGGATCGACGCACCGGGCAGACCAACAAAACCGAATCTGGTGCCCGTCGTCGCACGGTGATCACGAGCGTTCTGGATTCATTGCGACTGTACGTGCCAAAACTCACGCTGCAGGCCGTCTTAACCGAACTCAACCACTGGCGACAGGAGGGAATCAGTTGCTTCCGTCGCATGGTGGATTTCCTGAAGCTCTCGCCTCTGAGGCTACCTGAACAAGTGGAATCGCCGCTCGATCTGCTGGTTCCTCTTAAGACTACCGGGTAATCCGCGCGGTACCCGAATTCAACAGGCGAGGTCAACGCTCGGAGCTCTTCGCTCGTTCGAAACATTTTCGTGCGATCCTATCACGCTGCGCACAATGGGGATC
>JAYSPO010000752.1:0-7124 GCA_043722015.1 Candidatus Kuenenia sp.
AAGAATCATGAATCTGAAGTCGTTGACGGTCTTGTTGAGCGTGATTCGACGGGGAGCCGTTTCGCCGTGTGCAATCCGTGGTCGTACTGTGTGCAATGCTCACGCCACTCGCGGAAAGACTGCACATCGTATCTGTTGCCGCGGGGAACATGACGCGAAGCGCTGGATTGCAGGACTCATCGGAGGATTTGTCCTGCTGGCGAGTAGTTTGCTCGCCTGCCAGGAAGCCGCTGCGACTCAGCCGCCTTCTTCGCCCCGGCGTCGTCCGAATGTTGTCATGATTGTGATCGATGATCAGAACGATTGGATTGGTTGTCTCAACGGACACCCGCAAGCCAGGACTCCGCATATCGATCGTCTGGCGAGTCGCGGCACGCTGTTTCACAATGCACATTGCCAGTCGCCACTCTGCAATCCTTCGCGAACGAGCGTCCTGACTGGGTTGCGACCGTCATCGACCGGCGTCTACGGTCTGGCTCCGAGTCTGCGCGCTGTCGCAGGTCTTAAATCCGCGATCACGCTGCCTCAGCACTTTCGGAATCATGGTTACGAAACCCTGATGGCCGGGAAAATTTATCACGGTGCGTACGGTCGCAAATCAACTGACAATGAATTTGACATCATCGGCCCTCCCGCCGAAGTTGGTCCGAGACCAACATCACCGCTGGTTAGGACGCCGAGTCACCATCCGCTGGTTGACTGGGGCACGTTTCCTCACCGTGACGAAGACAAAGGCGACTGGAAGCTGGCAAGCTGGACTGTGGATCAGCTTCAGCAGCCGCATGAAAAGCCATTCTTCCTGAGTGTTGGTTTTTTTCTTCCGCATGTCCCCTGCTACGTGACTCAGAAGTGGTACGACCTCTTCCCGGACGACACGCTGCAACTACCTCCTGTTCTCGACAACGATCGCGCTGACACTCCACGATTCAGCTGGTATCTGCACTGGAAACTGCCGGAGCCTCGATTGCGATTCCTGGAGGAGGCATCGCAGTGGAAAAATCTGGTTCGCTCGTATCTGGCAAGCACTGCGTTTATGGATGCTCAGGTGGGCCGGATCATAGATGCCCTCGATGCCAGTCCTTTTGCAGATAACACGATTGTTGTCCTTTGGTCTGACCACGGCTGGCATCTGGGTGAAAAAGCCATTACGGGCAAGAACACACTGTGGGAACGTTCGACCCGTGTGCCACTCGTCTTTGCCGGTCCGAAGATTGCCACCAATGCAACCTGCTTTCAACCAGCCGAGCTACTTGATATTTATCCAACGCTTGCCGATCTTTGCGATCTTCCTCAGCCGCAGGGGCTTGAAGGCCACAGCCTGACTCCGCAGCTGGCAGATGCAACGGTGGCACGAGCATGGCCGGCAATCACAACGCACAACCACGACAATCACAGCGTCCGATCTCTCGACTGGCGTTACATCCGCTATGCGGACGGCAGCGAAGAACTGTACAACCTGCACGAAGATCCTCAAGAGTGGAAGAACGTCGCTCAGGACGGTGAGTTCACTTCTATTAAGGAGTCGCACCGCAGGTTGTTGCCCGCCACAAACCTGAAACCTGTCCCGGGCAGCAAGGATCGGATTCTCCTTTACGACGCAGTGACAGGCCGTGTGAACTGGGAGGGTGAGGATATTCTTCCCGGATCGCCGATTCCGGAAGTGGAGGAATGACTCGTGTGGATTAAGATCTGTGGTGTGACACGCATCGGAGACGCCGAGACCGTTGTTCATTCCGGAGCGGACGCAATTGGGTTCAACTTCTTCCCTGGTTCCAGACGATGTGTTTCCATCCCGATCGCCTGTGCCCTCGCCGAAGCGGCACGTCAATCTGCCGGCGATCTGCCGCTCGTCGATCTGGTTGGCGTGTTTGTGAATGCGGAAGCCGATGCGATCCGAACAGCGATTCAGGAAGTGGGCTTGAGTGTGATCCAGGTGCATGGCGACGAATCGGTTGCACACGTCTCTGAGATACACCGACTTTGCCCCGACATTTCCATCGTTCGCGCTTTTCGAGTTGATCCGAAAAACATGGCTCATACATTAAACGACATTGATCGGCTGTCCGCGCTGGTGCCATTGGCCGCGATTCTGCTTGACGCTTTTGTTCCGGGAGAATTCGGCGGTACGGGCTCCACCGTCGATCTCAGCATTCTGGAAAGCTACTCTCTGCAGCAAAGACCGCCGTTGATTCTTGCTGGCGGGCTGACACCGAAAAACGTCGCATCAGTCGTTGATCGCTCGATGGTGTGGGGGATCGATACCGCCAGCGGCGTTGAATCGGCTCCGGGGATTAAGGATTCCGCTCGTGTTTACGAATTTGTCAATGCCGCTCGTGCTGCGGCTTCCGATTCCGGCCGCTTGATCCACAATGTACGGCTCGGGAAACCGCCGTCGAATATCTGACCACTGCCTTTTTGAAACTCGCGCTGCTCTTATGGCACAACTGCTTCCGTTCTGTGGCTGGCGATTTGACTTAAGCCAGGTGGGTGCCCTGCATGAGGTCACCGCCCCGCCGACCTGCGACATCGATCAGGATCTTCAGCACGTACTTTACCGTCGTCATCCCTGCAACGTGGTGCGACTGGTGCGGAGTCGCGGAGAACCGGGCGATACATCATCGTCTGACCGCGTGATACGCGCTGATGATTTCTTAAAGCTCTGGAAAAAGGAAGGCGTCCTGTTTCGCGAACATGACGACTGTTTCTACGTCTGTGAAACCATCAGTCCCCCGGGTTTATCAGCCGTTGCAAACGCAACGCCTGCGACTGAGTCTGCTTCCCGAATTACGATCATCGCCTGTCTGGCGACACCTCGCGATTCGCTGAACACGATTCACAGCGTCGATGCCGGATGCGCGAAAGCGGTCGAGACAGAACTGGAACTCCTGCGCTGCTGTAGGGCAGCGTTGGCTCCGGTGAGCGGCCTGCTGTCCGTGAACAACATTGGTCACACGCAGTCACTCAGTGAACAACTTCGCGCGGCAGTTGCAGGGCTCACTCCGATTGAGATGCTTGATGAGTCAGGAATTCGTCATCGGATCTGGCCACTGGCACGTCCGTTGATCAGTTCCGATCTTTACACTCGACTCAGTCACGTGGAAGTCTTTCTGACGGGTGCCACAGCTCAGTTCGCTGCCGCCCTGCTCTTTCGCGACGAATACGAATCTTCCACACAGGCATCCCTCCCCAACGACGCGGCTGGTCTGCATCTGGTGGCGCTGGTGCCTGAGGATGATCCCGGGATTCAATTTTCATATCCCGTCTGGGAATTACCACTGATTGCGGCGAGCACGACGGAATCGATCCTCACTTTGCTGCAGGCAGACTTTGAATGTCAGCCAGTGGGTTCCGAAAACTTCGCGGCCAATGATGCGGTTGAACTGGCGGCTCTGAATGCCCGCCAGCCGTGTCTCGCGCTTGGAACACCCGACGGATCGTGGCTGATTGTCAGCCACAGGGGGAATACAGAATCAGCAGACGAGTCTTTGCTGATCGCTCGCCGCCGACTGGCCGAAAACGTGACGCAGACATTGAAAATTGCTGCTACAGACGTCCGCCACACAACGGTCGCCAATCCATCAGTCGCCCAGCAGGTCTGTGCGACAACTGGTGGTGCCGTGATTCTCATTTCGCCAGCGTCTGAATCTGACGACCTGCTTGAACTGGCCGATGGTGAATTCTCGCAGGTTCTCCGGAACCAGACGGAACTCATGGCACCAATTCCGACGGGCCTGGTGTTTTCGATTATCGACTGAATGAAGAATCATCGACGGCGGCGGAATTCCCCGGTGCCGTTGCTTTTCGTGCGACAGTGTTGGACAATCCTCGGATCAACCACGGTGGACCACTGTGGCGAAGTTAGACCTTCGTCCCTCCAGGACATGACAGATCTATGTCAGAGAATCAAAAGTCGGTCGTTTTGATCGAAGACGATCGAGATATCTCGGCAACCATTCAGAGCGTTCTGACTGCGGCCGGTTATCGCGTGTTTTCCGCAAACAACGGTCAGGACGGTCGGCGCCTCATTCAGACGCAGAAACCGGACTTGGTACTCACGGATATGATGATGCCTCGCATGGGTGGATTCCCGGTGCTGGAATTTTTGGCGGAAATGCCCGACGCGCCGCCCGTGATCATGATGACGGCCAACGAAGGCAGCCGACATAAGGCGTACGCTGAAATGCTGGGTGTCGTCGATTACCTGCGAAAACCGTTTGCCATGGAAGTGATGCTCGAATCCGTGGCACGGGCCATTGCAGGCAAAAAAACTTCATAAGATCAGGGATTTGTACGATGTTACATGCCGTCATCATGGCAGGTGGCAGTGGAACTCGATTCTGGCCTCAAAGCCGAAAGCGGACGCCAAAGCAATTGTTGCGACTGGCCGGTAGTCGCACGATGATTCAGCAGACGGCGGATCGCTGTCGAGCCTGGGTGGATCCATCTCGCCTGTGGATTGTCACTAACGAAGTCCAGGCCGAAGCAACAATTGCGCAGTTACCTGAAGTTCCACCCCGGAACGTACTGATGGAACCGGCCGCCCGCAACACGGCTCCGTGTGTCGGACTGGCCGCCATCCAAATCCTTGAACAGGATCCCGAGGGCATCATGTTCGTGATGCCTGCTGACCATGTGATTCAGACCGAAGAGGCTTTCGCAGCCGCCGCACGAAAGGCTGTACAAACTGTCGAAGATGATAATTCAAGACTCGTCCTCTTTGGTGTGATTCCCACTTTTCCTGCGACCGGCTACGGCTACATTGAACGCGGAGAACTGATTTCCAGCGTCGCGCCGCATTTGTATCGCGTGAATGCGTTCCGGGAAAAACCGCACCGAGGACTCGCAGAAGAATATCTTCGCGACGGTCGCTTCTTCTGGAACTGCGGAATCTTTTGCTGGAAAGCGCAGACAATTGTGGATCTGCTCAAACTGCATGAACCGGAACTTCATGCCGGTCTGATGCGGATTGCCGACGGAATTCATAACGGTCGCAGCACAGAAGTCATCACCGATGAATTCCCGAGCCTCAAGAGTATTTCCATTGACTACGCAGTATTGGAACGGGCTCAGAACGTAGTCGTGATCGAAGCTCCGTTTCAGTGGGACGACGTTGGCAGTTGGCTGTCATTGCCGCGACTGAATGGATGCGATGCAGAAGGCAATACGATCGACGGGCTTTTTTGCGGCGTCGATACACAAGGCTGCATCATTCGCACGACGGACGATCACCTGATCGCAACCCTGGGACTACGGAACGTGATCATTGTGCATACAGGTGATGCGACACTTGTCGCAGACGCGGCACAATCGGAGCGGATCAAGGAAATTCTGGCGCAACTGGAAAAGCAGGATCGCCAAGGCTATCTGTAAGACAATCGCCGACCGCAGAACGAAACGAAAAAGCCCCGGACCTGACGATCCGGGGCTTTGAAGTTAAATTGAATGCGATCCGGAAATCAAATACCAGGGCTCGCTGGAGCGTCGTTGTTTTTGTTTCCCGCAGCAAAGCCAGCGGCCGCGCCAAGTCCGCCAGCCAGCAATGCACCTAGTCCACCGCCGCCTGCTGCACCGCCGCCACCACCACTTCCGCTTCCGCCGCCACCACTCCCGGAATTCGCGTTGGGTGGATACCCTGGGCCTGGACCACCGCCACCACCTGCCGACCCGTAAAATGCCGCCAGATTCATTGGCCCAACCGGGCTACCCGAGAACCCCAGGGAATCTGCCACAACACTTGCCGCGATGAATTCGCCTGGCCCGGCGTTTTGAGCCTGTTGGTCTACGTGGTTTGGATCAACAGCTTCCACGGCGCAGACCAGAATGCCGTCCTGTCCAACCGCAACGACACTATAAACTCCAGGTGTCAATCCGGTCGCGATGAAGCTTCCATCATGTGAAACTTTTGACGATGCCGCCACAACACCATTCGCCACAAAATGCACTGTCATGTCCAGAACTTCACGATGACGGCCATTACGTTCGTCCAGAATATTGATTTCGCCTTTCAGGCTTCCATCCTTCTGCAGGCGAACAGGTCGATAGTGAATGGTCGTCGCGGAATCGCCAGCGCCAAAACTAAAGTCCTGCTCCTCAACAGCGAGTTCGCCTGCGAATCGCTTGTCTTCGATGCTCAAATATGGAGTCATAAGCTCTCGGACGGTTGCAAGGTCGCCTGCAAAAGCGACTGCCGAATCCATATCCAGCTCAATCTGAGCTGCCACGAGACCGGAATTTTCTTCGATCGCTGAGTCCATTCCAAACAGGACAAAGCTAAACAGCAACAACTTGTCTTCACTTTCAGCCCAGATCGCAACAACACCGTCCGAAAGACCTGTGAAGGAAAATCGACCACTGACATCAGTCGTAGTTGAACCGACCACGGCACCGTGATGTGCCAGCACGACTTTCAGATTTGCAGCGGGAACCTGCTCACCGTCCGATTGTCGAAGCGATGAGAGCCGACCAGTGAAACCACCATTTTCATCGAGAATTACATGGTTCTGACGTCCTCGCAAAATCTGTGTCTTGTCCAAAGCAGGTTCAATTCCAAGGATTGCTGCCTCAAGACCGGGAACGACTTCCGTAGCTGGCGGAGTTTCCTGCAAAGGTTTCGCTTCCGCTGGTGCAACAGGCGCAAGAGCGGCATCAGTTGCTTCCTGCTGAGCCGCAGCATTCACAGTCACATACATCGAACCTGCTGTCACAACAGTGGCGAGTGCCAGCATGACAAATGTTGAGATGAAACGAAGAGTTTTCATACAACTACACCCCTTTGAATTGGCCGAGCGTTGAAAATAGCGGAAGATGTCTGGGACGCCCAGAACGACCTACCAAGGATACCGATAATACAGGAGGAAAATCCTGTGCAAAGCAGCTAAACCCAATCGCTTCAATCCAGCCGATCAATCAGGATAATTCGACCAGACGAGTCAAGTCCAATGCATTACACAAATTTCTTGAAATTTCTTCCACAATACGCATTTTGCCAATTTCATCCAATTGCCCAAGAGCCGCAGCAGCTATTAAACCCGGATTATTCACGTAGGCCGGACCAAATTCGCGTAAGCCCGTGCCGGAACTACACAAACGTGTTTTTTCGCATTTGACAGACTGTTGGTGATCGC
>JAYSPO010000753.1:0-3152 GCA_043722015.1 Candidatus Kuenenia sp.
TAATGTTCGGTTCGTCAAGAACCAGTAACTCGTTTGCTGGAAATCGTGAATCACCGAAGGCCACGATGCGAAAAAGGCCCGGCGGTTTTGAAACGCCGGGCTTTGTAGAGGTTGTTCTCGTGCCTATACTTTGTTCTCACCAAGGTTCGGACTCGGTGAGGGTAAAATCGGAAAGTAGCCGTCACGCTCCGCCGTGACGAGCATTGAACTGGGCCACTTGAATGGAATGCCCGCGCTGATTGTCCTTCGGGCCATAAGACGGGGCTGGTCGTGGAAAACTGTCTCGATTGATGAGTCTTGAAGGACAAGTGCTCATCACGACGGAGCGTGATGGCGACTTTGGGTTGCGGGCGAAGGACGGTTGGACGGTTGGACGGTTGACGATCCGCACTGCTCGCCCACCTGTCTCAGCTTATTTGGCCAGCCATGAATCCAGAGTCTGTGAGGCAGTTTGAACTTCTTCTTTTGGCAGCAGTTCTTTCTTTGCCGTGCGAGTCAGTTTGGCGACGTATTCCATCGAACTCTTGACGGCGTCCGGACTGGCGGTTGCGTCCATCTTGACGCAGTACAACAACATGAATTCACTTTTCTCGTTCTTTTCAATCATCCAGCCACCCAGCTTTGTCCTTGCGTTCTGTTCAAGGAGTTTCATCATCGTTTCAGCATTCGGAGTCTGCTTCAGAGTTGCGGCGAGTGTCCAGATTTTCCGTACGTCGGCGCGTTCGAAGTATTCGACCTGCGTCGTGATGAAGACTGATTGCTTGCCGGCATCCGCTTCGTCAAATTCTACTTCCAGATGGCCGGACTTGTGACTTGTGTATTTCAGTTCCGCTTTTTCGAGCAGATCTGCTGCTGGACTTGGAGCTGGCTTCCACGGACTGGCAAGAAACGTTTTCACTTCTGTAATGTCCACGCTGTAACTGACCAACCTCGCGTTGGGAGCGATCGCCTGAGCAATCGCGACGAGTTCGCCTTTGCTGTTGAGTACGGGTCCGCCACTGTCGCCCGAATTGATCGGAGCCTGCGTTTCCACCACCTTGAAATCATGTTCGCCGGCACCCGTGCGGAATGTTTTCTGATACACCGATCGCACTGTGCCTGATGTGTAGACCCACAGGGCATCGGTGGTTCCCGGGTTGCCGATGGATTCGACATTCTCTCCAGGCCCCGAGCTTTCTGCGGCCATGGGAATTGCTGTGACACCTTCGGGAAGTCGATCAAGTTCTACAAGTGCCAGATCGCGTTTTCGATCGACACTCAGCACGCGACCTCGAATCCCCAGAGTCTTGACATTGTCCAGATAATGCTTTCGCGTCACATCGGCTTTTTCGTTTTTGAAGTCGGCAAAGAAAATCACAGCCGCTCGCGCTTCGCCTACGACGTGAAAGTTGGTAATCACCAGCTTCTTTTCGACGTCGACCAGCACTCCTGTGCCGCTCGACGTTTCCCCGGCGGTCTTGGCGAGTACCCAGACCGTTGATTTCAGAGCAGTCTGATAGACCGCACTGTCGGCTCGCACACAGGTCGCCTGCACCGAAAGGCAGCACAGCACACCGGCCGCAACAACCGATCGCAGGCAGGCAGATTTGAGACAGTTGCAGGATGAGTGATTGAGCGTTTTCATGGGAACACCATCTTTCAAGAGGACTGATGAGGAACATTTTTGAGCACCCGTGTTTTTTGCTCAATGACTACAGCGGAAAAGACTTCGATCTGTTACTGGAAATTTGGGATCTTTGTGCAACCGCATGACTTGGGAACTGGATGCCGCCACGATGGGACTGGCCGCCAATGGATGCTATGGTGATTTACGAAACGTCAGCGGCGTGCCCGTTACGCCCGACGCCTGCTGTTGTTCGAAGCGGAATTCTGACACGGTAACGAGTGTCACCTTGCCCAGCAGGCGGCTGCCGTCGCTTGTTTCCAACGTGAGTTGGTTGTTCTGCAATGTGAATTTCCCCGTGGATCGGCCTTGTTTTCTGTTGCTGACGCTGACAAGCACGAACGTGCCGTCGGCGTTGAGCAGGATGGCAAATGCTTCGGTGGACGAACGACTGGCAGACCAGCGTCCCTGCAGAGAATTCGCCGCAATCTGAAGGTTTGCTGCAGGCCCCACTGCGGCCTGAGGTGCACTTGTGGCAGGCGCTGTTGCGACCGGCACTGGCGACGCGACTGGCGCTGCTACGACTGGCACCACAGGGACTTTTGTCGCTCCGCCATTTGCGGTAGTGGCCTGCGTCGATGCGGCACCTCCGGAAGATTCTTCCAGATTCCACAATGATTCCGTATCCCTTGCCAGGATGGCCAGGCGGTTGATTTCGTCTCGCAAAGCTTGAGCATTCACACCGGAATTCCGGATCAGACTGAACAATTCGATGCGATTTCGTTCCCGGTTGAATGCGAAACTCGTACGGCCTGATTTTTCATTGGATTCGAGGAGTTGCAACAAGCGAGTTGCCGGAACTTTCCGGGAATCACTGACAGCTCGCAGCCCCAGCACGACAGACACGTCCTGTTCATTTTCTGAGAGACTCACCAGCACTGGAAACATCCATGAATCCAGTTGTTTCTTGGTGACAGCCATGCGATTGCCGCCAGCCATTGCTTCAAAGCTCGCTTCCTGCAGCGTGTGAACGAGTTCATCCGTGGATGTCAGACGCTGTGCCCCAGCCACGACGGAAGTTGCTCCATTTGTCGCGATTTCATTGTCATATGCCGTTGCCGCACGCACCGAAGAAAAGAGGCTGTCTGCTTCCTGAGCCGCCGTCGGCTTCGTTGCCAACGCCACACTTATGCCCGCCACCAACGCAAGAATTGCAGTTCGTCCGGATTTCTTCATCACACACCTCACTTTTCAGACTCAGGAGCGGTTTGGTGATCTTCAAGCGGGGGAACGCAGCGATCAAACCAATGCCCGTACGCAATGACGACACTCGACAAGAGTCGTAGCGGATTCCGCGCGGTTTTGTTACAGCCCCGAGTTTGTAGCTGAATTCGCAAGAATTCAGAGCCTCCCTGAATCCTTAAGCACCAGTGCAGAAGTTTCTTCGTTTAACCCGGATTATTCACGTAGGCCGGACCAAATTCGCGTAAGCCCGTGCCGGAACTACACAAACGTGTTTTTTCGCATTTGACAGACTGTTGGTGATCGC